>DASSWY010000320.1:0-2734 GCA_035704325.1 Microcella sp.
CGATAGCGTCGAGGTCGTGACCCACGAGAACTCGACAACGCCGTTTACTGACCTCGAATCGTTCATCGCCCTGCCGCGCATCGACGCGGTCGCGCTCTCGCCGGACGGCGAGCGGGCCATTCTGACGTTTGCGACGCTTGCGGCCGACCGCACGAGCTACGAGCGCGCGCTCTGGGAGGTGCCGACGCGTGCCGACGGCGGTGCGCCGCGCCGCTTGACCCGCTCGGCGAAGGGCGAGACCGGGGTCGCATTCACGCCGTCGGGCGACGTGCTCTTCGTCTCGGCCCGCCCCGACGCCGAGGCCGGATCGGATGCGGACGAGGCTGGCCAGCTGTGGCTGCTGCCCGCCGGCGGCGGCGAGGCCCGCCCCGTGACCCGGGTCGCCGGCGGCGTCTCGGGCGTCGCGGCCACGGCGCTCAAGAGCGACCGCATCGTCATCGCCGCCGACCTACTGCCGGGCGCCGACACCCTCGAAGACGAGGCCGCCGCGCGCGCCGAACGCAAGAAGCGCAAGGTCGCGGCGATCCTGCACGAGAGCTACCCCGTGCGCTTCTGGGACCACGACCTCGGGCCCGCCGAGCCGCACTTGCTCGCGCTCGAGCTCAGCGAACTCGCCGATCAGCTGCCCGAGCGGCCCGCGCCGGGCGCGGCCGCAGGTGGGCAGGCCTCGGCCGACGCGGGCGGCACCGACGGCGAGGCGAGCGGCGACGGCGACGCGGGGGCAGCATCCGCGCCGTATGCGCCCGAGCTGCCCCGACCGCGCGACCTGACGCCGCACCCCGGCCGCAGCGCCGACACGGCGGGCCAGGCGCTCACGCCCGACGGGGCGACGCTCATCGTTGCCCGCCAGGTCGCGACCCGGGGCCTCGGCCGCCACGAGCTCGTCGCGATCGACGTCGCCACAGGCGACACGCGCGTGCTGTTCTCAGAGGAGCACGTCGGGTTCCACGGGCCGGTGCTCAGCCGCGACGGCCGCACCCTCGCCTACACGCGCGCCCCGCACAGCACGCCCGCCGGCCCCGCCGACCGCGAGCTGTGGGTGAGCGACGTCGACGGCGGCAACGCGCGCCGCATCGCCGAGGGATGGGACCGCTGGGCGAGCGAGTATGCCTTCGCCCCCGACGGGGCGAGCCTGTACGCGATCGCCGACGACAACGGGCGGGCGCCGATTCTGCGCATTCCGCTCGACGGCGGCGGCGACGTCGCGCGCGTCACGAACGACGACTACGCCTACAGCGGCCTGCAGGTCGATGCGCGCGGCGAAAAGCTTGTTGCCCTGCGCTCGAACTGGCTCGAGCCCCCGCACCCCGTGTCGGTCGATGTCGCCTCGGGTGCGGTGACGGCGCTGCCCTCCCCCGCCGCGCTGCCCGCCACCGTGGGCGAGCTCGTCGAGGTCGAGACGACGGCCGAGGACGGCGCGCGCGTGCGCGGCTGGCTGCTGACACCCGAGGGCGCCTCGGCCGACAGCCCGGCGCCGCTGCTGCTGTGGATTCACGGCGGCCCGCTCAACAGCTGGAACGCCTGGAGCTGGCGCTGGGCCCCGCAGCTCGCCGTCGCCCGCGGCTACGCGGTGCTGCTGCCCGACCCGGCCCTCTCGACCGGCTACGGCCTCGACTTCATCGCCCGCGGCTGGAACGCGTGGGGGAAGGCCCCGTTCACCGATCTGATGTCGATCACGGATGCGGTTGTCGCGCGCGACGAGATCGACGAGACGCGCACCGCCGCCCTCGGCGGCTCGTTCGGCGGCTACATGGCCAACTGGGTCGCCGGCCACACCGACCGCTTCGACGCGATCGTCACCCACGCGAGCCTGTGGGCGCTCGACCAGTTCGGTGGAACCACCGACAACTCGGCGTACTGGCTGAGCATCTTCGACGAGCAGGGCCTCGCCGAGAACTCGCCGCACCACTCGCTCGAGAAGATCAGCACGCCGATGCTCGTGATTCACGGCGACCGCGACTACCGGGTGCCGATCGGCGAGAGCCTGCGCCTGTGGTCAGAGCTTGCGGCCACGTTCTCGGACGAGGAAGGGAAGCTGCCGCACAAGTTCCTCTACTACCCCGACGAGAACCACTGGATTCTGAAGCCGCAGCACGCGATCGTTTGGTACGAGACGGTGTTCGCGTTCCTTGCCGAGAACGTGCTCGGTAAGGGGTGGGAGCGGCCGAAGAACCTCGGTTAGTGCGCGAGTCGTCGGCCGGCGCTGAGACGCTCAGCGCTGGTCGACGATTTCTTTCCCCAGCGGCAGCAGCGCGACGGGCACCATCTTCAGATTCGCCCACGCGAACGGGATGCCGATGATCGTGATCGCGAGCGCGATCGCCGAGGCAATGTGCCCGAGCGCAAGCCAGATGCCTGCGAGCACCACCCACAGCACGTTGCCGATCGCGGCGCCCACGCCCGCGGTGGGCCGGTCGACGATCGTCTTGCCGAACGGCCACAGCGAGTACAGCCCGATGCGGGCCGAGGCGATGCCGAACGGGATCGTGATGATCAGCACGAACATGATCAGCGCGGCGAGCATGTAGCCGAGGAACAGCCAGAAGCCCGACAGCACGAGCCAGATCACGTTCAGGATGAGTCGCATGCGCCCCAGTGTGTCAGTGCGCTCCGACGCGGCCGCGATCGGAATACCCAGCTAGTCGGCGTGCGCCCCGACGTCGACCACGCGGTCAGCTCGCTCGACGACCGCCGGGTCATGCGTGGCGACGATCGCGGCGACATTGTCGTCGCG
>DASSWY010000322.1:0-2350 GCA_035704325.1 Microcella sp.
GACCACGGCCCTGTTCAGTGACGGTGACGGCACCGTCACGCTGTTCGAGTCCGCTGATCTTTCAGACGGTCAGCCCGCGACCGATGTCGTCACGCTCGCCGACGCCCACCACGGGGTCGCGGTCGCGCTCGGCGACGGAACGCTGGTCGTCACCGAGGGTGACGACGACACCCGCGAGTCGGTCATCGCCCTGCGCGACGGAGCCGAGACCGCTCGCACCGACGAATGCCCGCGCGTTCACGGTGAGGGGGCGGCCGCGAACGACCGCCTCGTCTTCGGCTGCGCCGGTGGAGTCGTCGTGTACGCCGAGGGCGCCTTCACGCGCATCGACGCACCCGATGCAGAAGCGTCGATCGGCACTGTCAAGGGCTCAGACGCATCTCCGATCGTCGTCACGAACTACACAGTGGAAGGCGACGACGCCCCGCGTCTCGCGCTGGTCGACACCGTGGCGATGACGATGCGTGTCATTGATGCCCCCGCCGCGTACGCATCGAGCGGCATCACGATGACGGATGCGGGCACGGCGCTCGTGCTCGGAACCGACGGGGTGCTCAGTGAAATCGAGGTCGAGACGGGTGCGGTTGTGTCGAGCATTCCGGTGGTCGACGCGTGGACGATCCCCGAGTCGTACACCGAACCGCGCCCGACGCTCGCCAGCGCTGACGGTGTCGTGTGGGTTGCTGACCCGGCCGCGGAGGAGGTGCACGCCATCGACCTCGAGTCGGGCTCCGTCTCGGTGACGGCCGAGCTTCCTGAAGCGCCCCGGCAACTCGTGGTCGTCCGCGGCTAGTGTGCGAGGCGCCGGCTCCGCCCGAGTGGCGGGGCCGGCGCCTGGCCGTGCCTAGGTGCCGCTGCGGGGCTCGAGCCGCGGGGTGCCCGGGATCAGCCCGAGGGCCGCGACGAGCACCTCGCCGTTGGGCGCCTGCGCGTAGCAGTTCCAGCCGATGATGCGCGGGTCGCCCAGCTCGAAGACGATGCGCGCGGGGGTTGAGGGCGTCGCATAGAAGTCGACCGCCATGCGGCACGCCTGCGCCGCTGTCGACCGCGCCACCGACCACGTGCCGAGGGCACCGGGGATGACGAGCGCCGCCATGGCGACGATGCTCACCCAGCGGAGGATGCGCCGCCGACGCTCCCACGGCGACATGCGCTCGTCGGCGTCGCGGTCGGGGTCGTCGGGCCACTCGCGCAGCTCGATCGGGTCGTCATCCATCGCCACCAGTGTCGCACGCGGCACCCGAGAGCGGTCGGCGTTGCGGCCGCGTCACCCGCGCTCGATAGGGTTCACCCCATGCCCGCGGAACCCGAAACCGCTCGCCTGGCTCGGCGTATTCGCCTGCCCGGCGCGATCGGCATCGGCCTCGCGTCGATGATCGGCGCTGGGCTGTTTGCCGTGTGGGGGCCGGCGACCGATGCCGCCCGCGGCGGCCTCGTCATCTCCCTCGTGCTCGCGGCCATCATCGCCACGCTGAACGCGTTCAGCTCGGCGCAGCTCGCTACCGCGCACCCGGTCGCCGGGGGCGCCTACGCGTTCGGCCGCCGCTACGTCGGGCCGTGGACGGGCTTCACGGCCGGCTGGCTGTTCGTAACGGGAAAGACGGCGTCGGCGGCCGCTATCGCGTCGATCGCCGCCGCGTACCTGTATCCGCCGTCTCCCACGCCCGTGGCCGTCGGCCTCATCGTCGTCTTCGCGGCCCTCAACATGGCGGGCGTGCGCACGACCGCGCGCGTCTCGATCGCGATCGTCGCCACCGTGCTCACGGGCCTGGCCGTCGTACTCATTGCGGCGGTCGCGGGCGGAGCGGCGGCCGATCTCGATCCGGTGACGAGCATCCTCGCCCCGACGAGCGCGTACGGCGTGCTGCAGGGCGCCGCGCTGCTGTTCTTCGCCTTCGCCGGTTACGCCCGCATGGCGACCCTCGGCGAGGAGGTCGTCGAGCCCCGCCGCACCCTGCCGCGCGCAATCTTCATCGCCCTCGGCGTCGTACTGGCCCTCTACGCGGCGGTCGCCGTGCTGTTGGTGTCAACCCTCGGCGTGAACCGTCTCGCGGGCAGCAGAACCCCGCTCGCCGAGCTGCTCGACCCCGCCTGGACGCCGCTCGTCGTCGCGATCGCGGGTATTGCCTGCCTCGGCTCGCTCGTCGGAATCCTCGCCGGCCTCAGCCGCACGAGCCTGGCGATGGCGCGCGGCGGCGACCTGCCGGGCGTGCTCGCCCGCATCTGGCCGCGCACGAGCGCGCCGGCTGTCGCGGAGGCGATCATCGCATCCCTCGCGATCGTCATCGTCGTGCTGCTCGAGCCCGCGCAGCTCGTCGCCGCGTCGAGCTCGGCCGTGCTGCTCTACTAC
>DASSWY010000123.1:0-2839 GCA_035704325.1 Microcella sp.
CCAGACGGCGAGCGCCTGGGCCGAACCCGTCACGTCGTGCACGCGCACGGCCGCGACCCCCGCCTCGGCGCAGAGCACACTCACGGCGGCGGTGGCCGCGTCACGTTCGGCGGGCGGGGCGCCGGCCGGCAGCAGCTCGCCGAGGAACCGCTTGCGCGACGCGCCGACCAGCACGGGGTGGCCGAGCCGGGCGATCTCGTCGAGCCCGCGCAGCAACTGCCAGTTGTGCTCGGGGCCCTTCGCGAAGCCGATGCCCGGGTCGAGCCAGAGTCGCTCGGGCGCAATGCCGGCGCGCATCAGGGCGTCGCGACGGGCCCGCAGTTCGGTGACCACGTCGGTGACGACGTCGCCGTAGCTGCTGACCTGGTCCCACTGGTGCGAGTGACCGCGCCAGTGCATGGCCACGTAGTCGGTGCTGAGCTCGGCGACCACGGGGGCCATCGCCGCGTCGGCGAGCCCTCCCGACACGTCGTTGACGATGCGCGCCCCCGCCTCGACGGCGGCCGCGGCGGTCGACGCGTTCATGGTGTCGATCGAGACGGTGATGCCGGCCGCCGTCAGCGCCGCGACCACGGGCAGCACGCGCTGCTGCTCAACCTCGGGGCTCACCCGTTCGGCGCCGGGCCGCGTCGACTCGCCGCCCACGTCGACGACGCTCGCACCCTGGGCGACCATGCGCTCGGCGTGCCGCAGGGCGATGGCCGGGTTCACGAAGCGGCCGCCGTCGCTGAACGAGTCGGGGGTGACGTTCAGGATGCCCCACACGGCGGGCGCCGGACGGCTCACGCCGCGCCCCGCCCCATCAGCGCCATGACGGCAGCCTGCTGCTCGGGCTGGGCGAGCGTGCCGCGGGCGGCAACGGTCACCGTCGAGGAGTCGGCGTAGCGAACGCCGCGGGCGGCGACGCAGCCGTGACGCGCATCCACCACGACGAGCACGCCGTGCGGACGCACGGCGGCGTCGAGGGCCGCGGCGACGTCTTCGCCGAGCCGCTCTTGCAGCTGCGGGCGCGCCGACACGATCTCGATGAGGGCGGGGATGCGGCCGAGGCCGATGATGCGCTCGTTTGGCACGTAGGCGACGTGGGCGACGCCGGTGAAGGGCAGCAGGTGGTGCTCGCACATCGAGCGCAGGGCGATGTCGCGCAAGACGACCAGCTCGCCGCGCTCGCCCGGCTCGGTCGCCATCTCGGCGCCGTCTTCGAGCATCGGCACGGGGTCGACGCCGACGCCGGCGAAGAAGTCGGCGTAGGCGGAGGCGACGCGCTGCGGTGTGGTGGCGAGGCCCGGGCGGGCCGGGTCGTCACCGATCGCGGCGATGATCTCGGCCACCGCCGCCTCGATGCGCGCGGTGTCGATCGGGCTCATGGGGTGTCAGTCTGTCGCAGATCCGTCGCTCGCGTCGCTACGCGCCACGCCAGCGCCGGCGTGCTCGTCAGCGTCGGCGTGCGCGGTCTCGGCCGTGACGGCCTCGTCAACCTGAGGCTTTTCGGGCATCGGCACCGGGGGGATATTCGGCAGCGGACGCTCGTTGCTCGACAGCCACTGCGGGCGCTCGGGCAGCTGCTTGACGTCGGCGAAGATCTCGGCGAGCTGGATGTGGTCGAGCGTCTCTTTCTCGAGCAGCTCGGTCGCGAGGCGGTCGAGAATGTCGCGGTTGTCGTTGAGCACCTGCCAGGCCTCGTCGTGAGCCTGCTCGATGAGGGCGCGCACCTCGGCGTCGACGCGCTCGGCGAGCCGCTCGCTGTAGTCGCGCTGGTGGCCCATGTCGCGGCCGAGGAACACCTCGCCACTCGACTGCCCGAGCTTCACGGCGCCGACCTCAGACGACATGCCGTACTCGGTGACCATGCGGCGGGCAATGCTCGTCGCCTTCTCGATGTCGTTGCTCGCGCCCGTGGTGGGGTCGTGGAAGACGATCTCTTCGGCGACGCGGCCACCCATCGCGTAGGTGAGCTGGTCGAGCAGCTCGTTGCGGGTGACCGAGTACTTGTCGTCGATCGGCAGCACCATCGTGTAGCCGAGGGCGCGGCCGCGCGGCAGAATCGTGACCTTCGTGACCGGGTCGGTGTGCCGCATGGCGGCGGCCGCGAGGGCGTGACCACCCTCGTGGTAGGCCGTGATGAGCTTCTCGTGGTCGCGCATGACGCGGGTGCGGCGCTGGGGGCCGGCCATCACGCGGTCGACGGCCTCGTCGAGCGCCTCAGAGGTGATCTGCTCGCCACCCTGGCGCGCGGTCAAGAGCGCGGCCTCGTTGAGCACGTTCGCGAGGTCGGCGCCCGTGTAGCCGGGCGTCTTGCGTGCGACGACCTCGAGGTCGACGCCCTCGGCGATCGGCTTTCCCTTCGCGTGCACGGCGAGAATCTGGGCGCGGCCCGCCATGTTGGGGGCGTCGACCTGAATCTGACGGTCGAAGCGGCCGGGGCGCAGCAGTGCCGGGTCGAGAATGTCGGGGCGGTTGGTGGCCGCGATCATGATGACGTTCGTGTTGGGGTCGAAGCCGTCCATCTCGACGAGCATCTGGTTGAGCGTCTGCTCGCGCTCGTCGTGGCCGCCGCCCATGCCAGCGCCGCGGTGGCGGCCGACGGCGTCGATCTCGTCGACGAAGATGATCGCCGGCGCGTTCTCTTTTGCCTGGGTGAAGAGGTCGCGCACGCGGCTGGCACCGACGCCGACGAACATCTCAACGAAGTCAGAGCCCGAGATCGAGTAGAACGGCACGCCCGCCTCGCCGGCGACCGAGCGGGCGAGCAGCGTCTTGCCGGTTCCGGGCGGGCCGTACAGCAGTACGCCCTTGGGGATGCGCGCTCCGACCGCCTGGAACTTCGACGCATCCTTCA
>DASSWY010000118.1:0-3909 GCA_035704325.1 Microcella sp.
CAGCTGGTGGGGCAGCCGGTCGGCGACGTGCGACAAACGCACCTGCTCCAGCGACTCGCCCACCCGGCGCGCGATCTCGTCTTTGGCGGCTTTGCGCACCTTGAGGCCGTAGGCGACGTTTTCGGCGATTGTCATGTGCGGAAACAGGGCGTAGTCCTGGAAGACCGTGTTCACCGTGCGGTCGAAAGGTGCCGCCGCCGTGACGTCCTGACCGTCGAGCAGGATGCTGCCGCTGGTGACGTCTTCGAAGCCGGCAATCATGCGCAGCACCGTCGTCTTGCCCGAGCCCGAGGGCCCGAGCATCGAGAAGAATTCGCCCGGCGCAACCGTGAGGTCGAGCTCGCGCACGGCGACCGTGTCGGCAAATCGCTTGGTGACGCCGCGCAGTTCGACGCCGGCTGTCTCGCGGGAAGGAGCGTCGGGGGCGGGGGCGGCGGCCGTGGTTTCCGTACCGGGCATGGTCGGCAAACTCCTTCGAGCGTCGTTGGGTCGAGGTGTTGAACGCTAAAGCTATAGTTTCATAACTTATATTTCAACCTCGTGACGACGGAGTAACGAGATGAGCACGATCGCCGGGCCAGGGCACACGCCGCCCATAGCCGACGTGCGCCACAATGAGGCCATGTCCACCGGCCGCACCAGTCATCGCGCCGGCCGACCCGCCCGGCTCTTGAGCGCCGTCTTCCAGCCCATCGGCGATGAGGGCCGTGCCGCTCTCGTCGAACGCCGCATCTCGGAAGCGATCATGGGCGGCGTGCTGCACGCGGGCGAACGCCTGCCCTCAGAGCACGACCTCGCCCAGGCATTCGGCGTTGCGCCGGCCACCGTGCGGGAGGGCCTGCTCGCCCTGCGCACCCGCGGACTCGTCGTCACCCGGCGCGGTCGCGGGGGCGGAAGCTTCGTGGCCGACAGCGCCGACCCGACCGCGTTCACCCAGGCGGCGCTGCGCACCACCACGCGCGTCACCCTGCGCGATGCGGCGACGCACTACCTGGCCATCACACGCGCGTGCGTCGAGTTGGCCGCGCGCCGCGCCGACCCGAGCGAGGTCGAACTCATTCGCGCGCGCATCCACCGGGCGCACGGGGGTGACCTTCGCTCGTGGCGCCGCATCGTCGACGACGCCGTCATCGAACTCGCCGCGCTCAGCCAGAGCGCGCGCCTCACCCGCGAGCAGATGCGCCTGCAGGCCGAGCTGTCACCCTTCTTCGCCCTCGTCGACCGCGAGCCGGCCGAGCAGCAGCGCCGGCTCGACGCGCTGGACGCGATCCTCGACGCGGTGACCGCCGCCGACGCCGACACCGCGGGTCACCTGGTCGCCGACGCCGTCGCGCACGATGTCTCGTGGCTGGTCGACTACCGGGCCCGCTTGGAGGCACAATGAAGGCCACCCCATCCGCGCCCCGCGCGTTCGAACCGTCGAGGAGGACCGTTCGATGACGACGACCCATGTCGAGACCCCCGCCGTGATCGTGGCCGACTACTTCGGCCAGGCGATCGACGAGCTCGAGGGCTGGAAGGCGCGCTTCGCCACCGAGCTCGCCGCCGCCCGGGCGCGCGGCCCCGTCACGACCGATGTCCTGGATGCACTGGTCGCCCCATACGCGCTGCGCACCTTCGACGCGCTCGCCCTCCCCGTGTACGGCTCGGGGTTCATCGCGGCGCTCGACTCGCTGTCCGACGCCCGCAGCCATCTCGCGTGGTGGCAGGGCGCCGACCGCGGCAAGCTCGTGCTCGCCGCGCAGTCGGTGAACAAAGAGGCGATCGACTACTCAGAGCTCGAGTGGTACCGGGTGCCCCACCAGACCGGTGAGGCCCACGTCGCCGGGCCCTACGTCGACTACCTGTGCAGCGACGAGTACACGATCACCGTCGCCTCCCCCGTCTTCCTCGACGGAGAATTCGTGGGCGTCGCTGGCCTCGACCTGCTCATCGACCAGGTCGAGCGCGACCTCACCCCGAAGCTCGCCCCGCACGGCGCCGACATTTCGATCGTCAACGGCGTGGGGCGGGTGCTGCTGTCGACGAGCCCGCACCGCGAGACGGGCGACACCGTGCGCGGGGCAGAGCTCGATGCGCTGACCCGCACCGAGTGCCCCGGCATGGCACTGGCCGTACTCGCTGGCTAGACGCTGACGCGACCCCCGCGCACGCGGTCCATGGCGAGAGCCTCCGCCGCATCGAGCGGAGTAATACCGTCGGTGCGCGCGATGCGGTACACCTCGTCGAGCGTGTCGCCGATGCCGTTGAGTCGGCGCTCGATCTCGTCGACGCGTGCCCCGCGGCCGGCAAGCGCAAGGTGAATCACGCCGCCGGCGTTCACCAGAAAGTCGGGGGCGTAGACGATGCCGCGCGCCGCGAGGCGGGCCGCGCCCGAGCGTTCGGCGAGCGGGTTGTTGGCGGGGCCGACGACGGCGCGCACTGGCAGCGCGTCGATCGTCGCATCCGTGAGCACGCCGCCGAGGCCGGCTGGCACGAAGACGTCCGCGGGCGTGGTGAGCGCAGCATCCACCTCGATCCAGTCGGCGCCGAGTTCGTCGGCGAGCGCACGGCGCGACGCGACGATGTCGGTGACGGCGAGCGAGGCGCCGGCGGCGGCGAGGCGGCGCGCGAGGCGACCGCCCACCTGGCCGAGACCCGAGATCACGATGCGGCGAGCCGCCAGCGAGGCCGAGCCGTCGAGCTCGGCGAGCGTGCGCTCGATCGAGACGAAGACACCGTGCGCGGTTCCGTCGGCCGGCTCACCCTCGCCGCCCTCCTCGGGCGGAAGGCCGACCACGTGCTTCGTGCGCTCGCGCACCACGAGCATGTCGTACTCGGTCGTGCCCACGTCTTCGGCCGTGATGTAGGCGCCGTCGAACTGTTCGACGAGGTCGCCGAGGTCGCGCAGGGCGGCCGTGCGGCGCTCAGCGTCGAGCTCGTCGTCGGGGCCGAGAGCGATGACGGCCTTGCCGCCGCCGTAACCGATGTCGGCGAGGGCGTTCTTCAGCGTCATCGCGGCAGAAAGACGCAGCACGTCGCCGAGACCGTCGCTCCAGTGCGCGTAGCGCCACATGCGGCAGCCGCCGAGGCCGGGGCCGAGCGCTGACGAGTGCAGCGCCACCGCCATCGTGAGTCCGCTGCGACGGCCAACCGCCGTCGTCACGCGTTCGTGAGTGAAATCGGGCAGGGCGTGCAGGGTCATCGTTGTCCTCGCGAGGTCGTGCGCGCTGGCTTCTGGCCGGCGGCGTGCTGCGGCAGCGCGGGGTACCGCGATGCTCCCCCTCATGATGCCAGCAGGATGCGCCCCACCGCACCCAGCGCGCACTCGCGTCGCGTCGGGCTGGCGCCCAGCGATCAGACGTACCGTAAGCAGCGCGCGATCATGCGTCGCGCATCCGCCTGTTCGGAAGGAAAGTCCATGCGCAGCAGCTCGTCCTCGTCCCCGATGTTCGACCTCCGCGAGGCCGTCGAGGGCCTGCGCGACGCCTTCACGCCGCGCGGCGGCGGAAAGGGTGGCGATCACGGCCACCACGGCCACCACGACGTGCGCTCGGCGGTCATGATCGCCCTGCTCGACCACGCCCGCACGGGCGCCGAAGTCATTGAGGCCATCGCCGCCGAGTCGGAGGGCCACTGGCGCCCCAAGCCGGGTGCCGTGTACCCGCTGCTGCAGCTGCTCGTCGACGAGGGGCTCGTCGCCTCCGAGCAGCGCGACGACAAGAAGGTGTACGCCTTGACCGAGGCGGGGCGCACCGCCGCCGAGGCGGCAGCAGCCGAGCACGCAGCCCACGCCCACGAGCACGCTGGCCACGATCACGCGGGTTCGGGCCGCGACGGCTGGAAGGCCCCGAACTTTCCGCGCATGAACGAGCACGACGTGCTCGTGCCGAAGTCGGGCGCGAAGCTCGCCCAGGCGGCCGCGCAGGT
>DASSWY010000181.1:0-2049 GCA_035704325.1 Microcella sp.
CGTCATTCCGGCTCGACCGAGGCGCGGGCGTGTTCGACGAGTCCGGCGGTGTGGTGAGTGTGCTCGTGAGCTTCGCCACCGAGGCGACCTTCGATGTGCAGACGCCGAACGACCGCGCCGCGCGCATCTTGCTGGCGACGACACCGGATGCGCGCATCGCGCCCCCGAATCAGCTCGGCCCGGTCGCGATCACGCTGCCGGCGTGGAGCGCCGCCGTCGTGCGGGTGCGCTAGACCCCGCCACCGATCACGATCGCGACGAGCAGCAGGGTGGGCGCCAACCCGAGCAGCAGCGCGACGACGAGCGCGACCGTGGCGATGCCGCGCCCACCGAGCTGGGGCGCGCGCTTGAGTGCGCGGAGCGCAAACACGACAGTTGCGATGGCGAATACCGCTGCCACAGCCAGCGCGACGAGGATCAGGTCGAGCTGCTCGACGCCGGGGCCGGTGAGAAAGCCGCCGCCGACCACCTGCTGCAGGCCGAAGCCCGCGAGCGTGAACACGATGCCGATGCGGGCGATCGCCGCATCCGTGTTCGGCCCGGGCCGCAGCGAGCGCGTGACGGCCGGGCTGAACGCCGAGAACGGGTCGGGCTCTTTCTTCGCCGGCCCGATCAGCTTCTGGCCGTCGTACCAGCGCTCGTAGCCCGGTCGCTCGGGGTCGGGCTGCCAGCCGGGCGCGTTCGGGTCGTCAAGCTCGTCGAGCTCGTCGGCGGGGCCCCCGGGGTAGCGGTCGTTCGTCACCCGCCCATTCTGGCGGGCCCGCCCGAGCGCAGTCCGACAGCGCAGTCAGACAGGGCTGCCCGCCAGGGCCCCACGGCTCCCTACAGCTCGTAGCGGTACGACAGCTCGGCCGGGTACTCGCCGCGGGCCGTGAGCTGCGCCGCCGCGTCAGCGAGGTGGCTCAGCGTGAGGCCGAGGGTCTGGGGCCCGAACGACACGCGAGCGACGCCCAGCTCGGCGAGCCGGTTGAGCGAGAGGTAGCCCGGACGCGCGATGACCGAGATCGGCGCGCGCACGGCCGCAACGGCGTCGGCCACCATCGTCTCGTCGCGCAGGCCCAGCATGAAGATGCTCGTCGCCCCGGCGTCGGCGTAGGCATTCGCGCGGTCGATCGCCTCATCCCAGTTGTCGGGGCTGCCGGCCAGCGTGTCGGTGCGGGCGTTGATCGCAAGCGGCACGCCCGCGGCATCGGCGGCGGCGCGCGCGGCGGCGACGCGTTCGGCCGCCTCGGCGATCGGGCGGCGGTCGCTCGTCGCGCCGGCGAGCGAGTCTTCCATGTTGAGACCGGCGGCCCCCGCCTCGATGAGCCGCGCAATGTTCTCGCGCACGCCTGCCGCGTCGTCGGCATAGCCGCGCTCGAAGTCGATGCTGACCGGCAGCTCGGTCGCGCTCGTGATGCGGCGGGCGGCGTCGAGCGCCATGTCGACGGTCATGCCCTCGCCGTCCTCAACGCCGAGGGAGTTCGCGACCGAGTGGCTGGCGCTCGCGAGGGCCTTCACACCCGGAGTCTTGGCGACGATGCGGGCCGTCATCGCGTCCCATACGTTCACGACGATGAGCGGGTCACCGGCCACGTGCAGGGCGGCCAGGGCGGCGGCCTTCTCGGCGGTGGTGGGCGACGGGGCGGCGGAGGTGTCAGTCATGCGCTCAGCCTGACACGGCGACCCTGAGCGCGGCAGAGCCACCTCAGTACAGCTGGAAGCCCATCAGCGCGTACGCGAGCAGGAACGACAGCGGCGTCGCCCCGAGCACGACGGCGACGGTGAGCGCCGCGACGGCCGAAGCTCGCCCGCCGAGCCGGTCGGCGCGCTTCATGCCGCGGTAGCCGAAGATGATCGTGATGACGGCCGCGATCGAGGCGGTCACGATCGAGCCGACGATGGTCGGCACATCGGCGAAGCCGAGCCCGACCACTTCGGCCGTCGTGATCCAGGCCTGCACGAAGAAGGTCGCGAGCGTGGCGACGAGCCCGTAGCGGGCGATGCGCGCATCCAGGTTGGGGCCGGGCCAGAAGGCCCGCTTCCAGTTCGGGTCGAAGGCGGCGCCGG
>DASSWY010000143.1:0-5807 GCA_035704325.1 Microcella sp.
AACGCCGACCCCACACTCAGGCACCTTTACCTTTTGACACGGTGCCGCCCATAGCGAAGCGAGTTTTCGATGTCTCACGCCGCCCTGCCCGACAAGCCCGCCCTCGAAGGACTCGAAGCAAAGTGGGGTGAGGCGTGGGAGCGCCAGGGCACATACCGCTTCGATCGGGCCGCGGCCGAGACGGCCGGCAAAGACTGCATCTACGCCGTCGACACTCCCCCGCCGACCGCCTCGGGCTCGCTGCACATCGGGCACGTGTTCAGCTACACCCACATGGACCTCGCCGCCCGCTACCAGCGCATGCGCGGCCAGCACCTCTTCTACCCGATGGGCTGGGACGACAACGGCCTGCCCACCGAGCGCCGCGTGCAGAACTACTACGGCGTGCGCTGCGACCCGTCGCTTCCCTACGACCCCGACTTCACCCCGCCGTTCGAAGGCGGCGACAACAAGTCGTCGAAGGCAGCCGACCAGGTGCCCGTCAGCCGCCGCAACTTCATCGAGCTGTGCGAGAAGCTGACCGTCGAAGACGAGAAGCAGTTCGAAGACCTGTGGCGCGCGCTCGGCCTGAGCGTCGACTGGTCGCTCACCTACCGCACGATCGGTGACGAGGCGCAGCGCGCCGCCCAGCGTGCCTTCCTGCGCAATCTCGCCCGCGGCGAGGCCTACCAGTCGGATGCGCCGACCCTGTGGGACGTCACCTTCCGCACCGCCGTCGCCCAGGCCGAGCTTGAAGACAAAGAGATGCCGGGTGCGTACCACCGGGTGTCGTTCCACAAGCCCGACGGCGGCACGATCGAGATCGAGACGACCCGGCCGGAACTGATCGCGGCGTGCGTGGCCCTCGTCGCGCATCCCGATGACGAGCGCTACCAGCCGCACTTCGGAACGACCGTGACAACGCCGCTCTTCGGCGTGGAGGTGCCGGTCGTTGCCCACCGCCTCGCACAGCAGGACAAGGGTTCGGGCATCGCGATGGTCTGCACCTTCGGAGACGTCACCGACGTGATCTGGTGGCGCGAACTCGACCTGCCGACGCGCCCCATTCTGGGCAAGGACGGCCGGATCCTCGCCGACCCGCCCCCCGGCATTGAGGGTGCGGCCCAGGAGGTCTACGCAGAAATCGCGGGCAAGACCGTGTTCAGCGCGAAGGCCCGCATGGTCGAGCTGCTCAGCGAGTCGGGAGACCTGCACGGCGAGCCGCGCGCCATCACCCACCCCGTGAAGTTCTTCGAGAAGGGCGACAAGCCGCTCGAGATCGTCACAACCCGCCAGTGGTACATCACGAACGGCGCGCGCGACGAGGCCCTGAACGCCCGCCTCATCGAGCGCGGACAGCAGGTCGCCTTCCACCCCGACTTCATGCGCGTGCGCTACGAGAACTGGGTCGGCGGCCTCTCGGGCGACTGGCTCATTTCGCGCCAGCGCTTCTTCGGCGTGCCGATCCCCGTCTGGTACCGCCTCGACGAGCACGGCGAGATCACCGGCGACCCGATCGTGCCGAGCGAAGAGCAGCTGCCCGTCGACCCGTCGTCGATGGCGGCACCCGGCTTCGACGAGTCGCAGCGCGGCGAGCCCGGCGGCTTTGTCGGCGAGGTCGACATCATGGACACCTGGGCGACGTCGAGCCTGACGCCCCAGATCGCCGCGCGCTGGGAGGACGACCCGGCCCTGTTCGACCTGGTCTTCCCGTACGACCTGCGCAGCCAGGGTCAAGACATCATCCGCACCTGGCTGTTCTCGACTGTGCTGCGCGCCGAACTCGAGCACGGCACGATCCCGTGGAAGAACGCAGGGCTCTCGGGCTTCATCGTCGACCCCGACCGCAAGAAGATGTCGAAGTCGAAGGGCAACGTGGTCACCCCGGCCGCGATGCTCGAGACGCACGGCTCGGACGCTGTGCGCTACTGGGCCGCGAGCTCGCGCCTCGGCACCGACGCGGCCTTCGACCCGCAGAACCCGAAGCAGATGAAGATCGGGCGGCGCCTCGCGATCAAGGTGCTGAACGCGGCGAAGTTCGTCTACTCGTTCCCCGCGCCCGAGGCTGCGGCTGCGGGCAGCAGCGCGGTCACCGAGGCGCTCGACATCGACATGCTCGCGACCCTCGCGCAGGTCGTCGAGACCGCAACGGCCGCGTACGACGCGTACGACCACGCCCGTGCCCTCGAGACCACCGAGCAGTTCTTCTGGACCTTCTGCGACGACTACCTCGAACTCGTCAAAGAGCGCGCCTACGGCTCGCAGGGCGAGGCGGGGCAGGCGAGTGCCGTGGCCGCCCTGCGTCTCGCGATCGACGTCATGCTGCGCTTGCTCGCGCCGGTGCTGCCCTTCGCCACCGAGGAGGTCTGGAGCTGGACCCACGAGGGCAGCGTGCACACCGCCGCGTGGCCGACCGTCGACGAGATCGGCGTCGATGCGACGGCGGGCGGGCTGCTGGCGCTCGTCTCGCAGGCGCTGATCGGGGTGCGCCGCGCCAAGACCGACGCGAAGGCCTCGCAGAAGACGCCGGTCACCCGGGCGGTACTCGCCGGCCCGGCGCTGCTCACCTTCGCCGCCGACGACCTGAAGGCCGTCGGGCGCATCGCCGAGCTCGAACTGACCGAGGCCGACGAGATTGCCGTCGTGTCGATCGAGCTGGGCGAGCTTCCCGCCGCCTGACCCGACGCGCGACGATGCGGGGCGCGCACAGCTTCGGCTGGCGCGCCCCGCATCGTCTGCGCCACACTTGTCCGATGCTGACCGTGCGATTCGCCGCCGACGGCGACGAGGCGCGCTGGCGCGAACTGTTCACGGCCTACGGCGTCTTCTACGAGACCGCGTTCGACCGCCCCGTTCTCGATGGCGTGTGGCGCTGGATTCGCGACCCCGAGCATCCGCTGATCTGTTTTCTGGCAGAGGATGCTGACGGTCGCGTGATCGGATTCGCGCACGTTCGCGAACAACCCGACACGTTCACGGCGGGCCCCGGGTGGTACCTCGACGACCTCTACACCGATGAGGATGCGCGGGGCACCGGTGCGGGAACCGCCCTGATCGAGGCGATCGCCGCGCACGCCGCCGACCACGGCGGCGGCACGCTGCGCTGGATCACCGCGGCCGACAACGAACGTGCACAGCGCGTGTACGACCGGCTCGCCGAACGCACCACCTGGGTCACCTACGAGAAAGAGGTCTAGCCGCCATGCAGTTGGGAACACGATGGGCCGTCGGCGACACTCCCCCGGCGCAGTTGACGCCCGAGGTGTTGGCGGCGATCCGCCAGGTCGAGGGTGAACTGCTCGGGCTCGACGTCACCGACTGGCGCTGGACGTTGACGTGGCTCGAGCGCCGCCCGGTCGTGCAGCTCGACGACGGCACGACGATTCGCGTTGCCGCCGACGGCGAGGTGCACGTCTCGAACGAGGAGGCCTAGCGGCGGCGGACGCCGCACGCCGTGAACGTGCAACACCCCGCGTCACGCGGCGGGAGGTCGGAGATGAGGTGCTCCGGCCGATGGCGGATGCTCGGACATCCGGAGTGCCACCGGTGCATGCGCCGCGTGGCGCGGGGTGCTGGTTGTCGAACAGCCGCTACGAGGTGATGCCGTAACGGTAGAAGGTCAGTGCCTTCTGCCGGTCATTCTCTGCGCGAATGCTGAGCGCCTGCTGTTCGTGAGTCGGGGGCTGCCTGTCTGCCTTTGCCCACGCGATGAGTGCCAGGCCGAGAGCGCGCGCCACGCGGCGCACGACCGGCCGGCGCACGGCGCGCGGCGAGGCGATGACGGGGATGCTCATGGTCGTCATGACGCGTCCTCCTCGGTGATTTCGTGCCCATCGAGCACGGGGAATGCGAAGTATTGGATTTGGACGGGTCGCGAACCGACGACCCGTTGACCGCGGTGCTCGCGCGCAAAGTCGGCAACGAGCTGCATGATGCGCTCGTTGAACTCTTCGAGCTGAGCCGCGGTCACGTGAACACTGGCGGAGTTGAGCACGGTTGCCTCGTGCCACTTCTTCTCGAGGCGTTCGAGCCCGCCGTCGACGATCGAGCGCACGCCCGATTCGCGGTGGTGCAACCACTCGCGCATGATGACGCGGTTGGCTTGGCGGCCCGCCTCGGATTCCATCGCGTCGGGGCTCGACAGGTGGATGCCGCCCGGCGTGCGCTCCCACCACCGTTCGCGGGCCGTGCCACGACCCTCGACCTCACGCACGTAGCCGTGCTTCTCGAGCTGACGGAGGTGATAGCTCGTGGCCCCACTCGATTCGCCGAGACGGTCGCCGAGCGTGCTCGCCGTGTGCGGCCCGTAGGTCGACAGCGCCTCGATGATCTGCACGCGCAGCGGATGCGCCAGCGCCTTCAGGCCATCAAGGTCGGCAATGCGGCCTTCGGGGTGCTCGGTGTCGGTCATGACATCAGAATACGACCGCAAAGACATCTTTGCAAGTACTTCTTTGCAATGACTTTTTTGCAATGTGTACTTTGCAAGGAGTTCTTTGCGAGCGCACCCTAGGGTGGCTGTCATGACCAATCCGTTCTTCGCTCCGAGCACGCTCCCCTACGAACTGCCTCCCTTCGCTGAGATCACCGACGATCACTACGCCGACGCGATCGAGGCCGGCATGGCCGAGCAGCGCCGCGAGATCGACGCGATCACCGCGCAGGCCGACGAACCCACGTTCGCCAACACCATCGAGCCGCTCGAGCGCAGCGGGCAACTACTGGGGCGTGTGCTGCGCGTGTTCTTCAGCAAGTCGAGCGCTGACTCGAACGACGCGACGAACGCCGTCGAAGAAAAGTACGCACCGCTGCTGTCCGCCCACGAAGACTCCATCACGCTCGACGCGGCCCTGTTTGCGCGCATCGACGCGCTGTACGCGCAACGCGACAGCCTCGACCTCAGCGACGACCAGCGCTACCTGATCGAGCGCCGCCGCACCGAAATGTTCCTCGCCGGCGCCGGGCTCGACGATGCCGCGAAGGCGCGGCTCAGCGAGTTGAACGGCCGCCTCTCGACCCTGTCGACCAAGTTCCAGAACAACCTGCTTGCCGACACCAACGACCTCGCCGTCGTGGTGGACGACATCGCCGAACTCGACGGCCTCAGCTCGGGCGAGATCGCGGCGTGCGCGCAGGCCGCGGCCGACCGCGGCCTGGACGGCAAGTACCTCATCACGCTCGTGTTGCCGACGGGGCACCCATACCTCGCCTCGCTCACCAACCGCGAGCTGCGTGAACGCGTGATGCGCGCATCCCGTGCCCGCGGCAGCCGCGGAAACGACCACGACAACCGCGAGGTGCTGCTCGAGATGGTGCGCCTGCGCGCCGAGCGCGCAGAGCTGCTCGGCTTCGACAGCCACTCCGCGTTCATCGCCGCCAACCAGACGGCAAAGACTCCCGAGAACATTGCCGCGATGCTCGAGCGGCTCGCCCCGGCCGCCGCTCGCAATGCGCGCGCCGAGCAGCAAAAGCTCGAGGCCATCGCCGGCCACCCGATCGAGGCGCACGACTGGGCGTTCTACAGCGAGAAGGTGCGCGCCGCCGAGTTCGACGTCGACACCGCAGCGCTGCGCCCCTACTTCGAGGCCGAACGCGTGCTGCACGACGGCGTGTTCGCCGCGGCCACGCGGGTCTTCGGCATCACCTTCGCCGAGCGAACAGACCTCGTCGGCTACCACTCCGAAGCGCGCGTCTTTGAGGTGCACAACGAGGACGGCTCTGAGCTCGGCCTCTACGTGCTCGACCTGTACACCCGCGACTCGAAGCGCGGCGGCGCGTGGATGAATTCGTTCGTCGAGCAGAACGAGCTGCTGGGTCAGCGCGCGGTC
>DASSWY010000145.1:0-2437 GCA_035704325.1 Microcella sp.
CGCCGCCGTGCCCGTGCGCAGCAGCAGCTCGTCGGGGCCGGTCTGTTCGGGGTCGGCGTCGAGCAGGCGGGCGATCTCGGCGAGCAGCTGACGCGTCGTATCGGTGAGGTGCAGGGGCCACTGTTCGCGGCCGAGCGTCACGACCGCCTCGGCGAGCTTTGTGACGGCATTGTTCGGGATGACCCGCGAGCCGTGGGCGGCCGTGCCGCGGGCCCGCAGGCGGATCCAGACGAGCGCCTTCTCGCCCGTCTGCAGCAGGTAGGCACGCTTGCCACCGATCTCGACGGAGTAGCCGCCCACCTCGCTGATCGCCTCCGTCGCGCCGGCAAAGAGCTCGGGGCGGTGGGTGACGAGGTGGTGCGAGCCGAAGGTGCCGCCGTTCTCCTCATCGGAGAAGAAGGCGACGGTGACGTCGCGGTTCGGCTGCCGGCCGCTCGAGAGAATCTCGGTGAGCGCGGTGAGCATCATCGCGTCCATGTTCTTCATGTCGACGGCGCCACGACCCCACAGCAGGCCGTCGCGAATCTCGCCACCGAAGGGGTCAACGCTCCAGTTCGCGGGGTCAGCCGGAACGACGTCGAGGTGACCGTGTACGACGAGCCCGGGGCGCTCGGCGCGACTCGTGTCTACGGGGTTCGCATAGGAGCCCTCGACGCGGGCGATGACGCTCGTGCGGCGCTCGGCGGCGTCGACATACTCGATGTCGAGGCCGAGCGATTCGAGGATCGCGCCCACGTATTCGGCGGCCTCGGTCTCGCCGCGGCTGCGGCCCTCGCCCCAGTTCGTCGTGTCGAAACGGATGAGGTCTCGGGCGATGCGGGCGGTGTCGCTGAGGGTCTCGTCGGCGGCCATGGCACCCACGCTACCGGGCGCGCATTTGGGCCCGCATTCCGTGCTAATGTCGTACCTCGTTCGGCCCTCGGGCCGGGCAAAACCAGCGCGGGTGGCGGAATTGGCAGACGCGCTAGCTTGAGGTGCTAGTGCCCGTATTAGGGCGTGGGGGTTCAAGTCCCCCCTCGCGCACGCTGGTTCGAGATCGGCCCCTGAGACTCACGTCTCGGGGGCCGATTCGCGTTTAGAGGGCCTGTCGCTCGCCGACTGCCGCCCGTTGCGTCTCCGCCTCCTGCCGCCGGCGCTCGAGGTGGCGCTCGCGGTTAGCGAGAAACAGCGGGAACGTGAAGGCGATTGCCGTCAGCCCCGAGAAGGCGATGTACGCCCAGAGGTGGCGCATCCCGAGGCGACGTCCCTCGATGACGATGAAGGCGCATCCGGCGATCGCCATGACGAGCAGATCGGTCGTGAGCGAGCCCACCGCGGGGCCGTTGTTGAACCAGTCGCCGAGGAAGTCGTTGCGCTCAATGATCGCGATCGCGTTGTAGGTCCAGGTGCCGACGAGGCCGACGATCGCGATGATGCCGAAGGTGATGGCGCGCGAGTTCCAGTAGCGGGTCATGGGGTCATTGTGTCGCGCGCGCGTCGGCAAGGATGGAAGGCGTGAGCGCATTCTCAGCACCGTTCGGCCTGCTTCTCGACGTGGACGGGCCCATTGCGAGCCCGGTGGCGCGTCGCATCGTCGAGCCGAGCATCCTGCCCGACCTGGTGACGCTGGCCGCGGCGGGCGTTCCGATCGCATTCGTGACGGGGCGCAGCGCCGTCTTTCTGCGCGAGGAGGTCGCCGCGCCACTCGTCGCGGCGGGGCTGCCCGACGGGGCGCCCGTCTTCGCCGTCATGGAGAAGGGCGGCGCGTGGGCGCCGATCACCGCCGATCGCGGTCTCGGTGAGATCGAGGTGGATGCGGGGCTCGCGATCCCGACGGACGTCACGGAGGCGGTGCACGCCCTCGCGCGCGCCGAGTATGCGCACGCGATGGAGGTCGACGAGGGCAAGCACGTGATGATCTCGCTCGAGGCGCGCGCCGACATCGCTCACGAGGACTACTGGCCGGCGCGCGACGAGTTTCAGGAGCGCGTGTGGCAGTTGCTCGTCGACCGCGGGCTGGGGCTGCGCTACGGCGAGCGGGAGCAGGCGGATGCGCGGGGCGAGGTTCCGTGGCGGATCGACCCGACGATCATCTCGACCGACGTCGAATCGGTGCTGCTCGACAAGGATCGTGGGGCGGCGCGGGCGCTCGAGTGGTTCGCTTCTCGTGGAGTGACGGCGCCGCGCTGGTACTCGGCGGGCGACTCGCGCTCGGACTATCTGATGGCCGACCACGTGCACGCCGACGGGCTCGAGGCGGTGCACGTCGACGTGCGGCCGAGCGACGGGATGCTCGCGCGGGAGTACCCGGTCGTCACGATGGGCGAACTGATCCATGACGCGGCGGGCGCGGCGTTTGTGCGTGAGCGCGTGGCCGAGCTCGGGCTGTAGCGGCTGAGTGCGTCGAGACGGCCTACGCGCAGCGCTGAGACTGCACCAGCCAGCCACCTCCGCCCGC
>DASSWY010000244.1:0-2715 GCA_035704325.1 Microcella sp.
ATCGACCCGAAGCGCCGCGCACAGAATCCGAGGATGCGCGTGCGCAGCGACACCGCGGGCACGGTTCGCGCGTGGTCGCCCAGCAGCTCGAGCCAGTGCTGCTCGTGACGCCGCTCGGCCTCGGCGAGCGCCAACAGAATCTCGCGCTCCTCGCCGGTGCGGCGCGACGCGAGGTCGCGGTAGACGGCAGCCTCCGCGCGCTCGTCGGCGAGGTACCGCCGCCAGCGCCGCACATCGGCGGGCGCCGGTCGGAGCGGCTGTTCGGGCGTCATGCCGACATCCTGGCAAAGCGGCGACGCGGCCGCTGTTCGGCCAGCCGAAAGCGGGCGGCTACCAGCCCCAGGTGCCGGGCGCGCCCTTGAAGGGCCCCACAACGCGGGAGGTGATCCAGCCGCCGTAGAAGTCGCCCTCCTGCGCCGTGACGAGCTCGCCGTCGAGCGTGCACTCGTCCATGCGGCCGGGGTAGATCGCCACGTGGTCGACGAGCTCCTCGTAGCCGCGGCTGGGGTTTGGGTAGTACCACGCGGCCTTCGCGGCGACACGGTCGCCCGCGACGACGTCGAGGTAGCCGGCGCGACCCTTGAACTCGCAGAACGACGTGCCGTCGGCGTCACGCAGCGCCCCGTCGACGATGTCGGCGCGCGGCACGTACACGGTCGGCGGGTGACTCGTCTCGAGTACGCGCAGGGCACGCGTCGTGTCGACGATCCGCTGCCCATTCAGCTCAATCGTGACGCGCCCCGAGACGGGTTCGACGCGCGGCGGGCGCGGGTAGTCCCAGACGGATTCCTGACCGGGGCCGGGCTTATCGGGGCGGATGCGCATGATCAGAACCCGAAGTCGCCAAAGCCGCCGAAGTCGCCGCCCATGTCGCCGCCGACGTCACCGCCCGCGTCGGTCATGCCGGCATCGGCGCCCGGATCGCCCGCAGCGGGATCGTCGGCGAACGAGCCGCCATCGACGGGGGGCAGGAAGGCCGACACCAGGGCCGAGCCGACGACGTAGCCGGCGACGGTGCCGAGGAGCGACGCGCCGAGCATCTGGCCGAAGCCGGGCGCCTGCATCGTGCGCTCCATCGAGCCCGGCTCGCGCATCTCGGCGCGCGTGGCCGCGCGGGCAAGGGTCTCGGGGCGGTCGTCGGCCGGGGCCTCGCCCTCGGGCGCATCGGCGCGCAGCTGCTCGAGCAGCAGGCGTCGCTGCTCGGGGGTGAGGCGCTCGAAGGCTTCGGCGTGAACGCGCTCGATTGCCTCCGGCGGTGCCGTCTGGAGGAGGTAGCGGTACCGCTCAACGGCGCGCGCGTCATCGCTGCGCGGAGCGGGGCTGGATTCCGGTGTCGGGCGGGACGCGCCGAACAAGCGGTCGAAGAAGCTCATGACGGCCTTTCGCGAGAATGCGGGAGTACCCGCAACGCTAGGGCCGAAGCCTCGCCGTGGGCTGTGCGATCGATGAGCGGCGCCGCAGTAACAAATGTGTTTCGGACTGCGACGAAACGGGGTAAGGGGCTAGTGTTGTCAGAAGAAAGTTGATTCGCCTCGTCCGATCCGGGCGACTTGCCTCATCGCACGTCGTTGCACTCCCCATGGAATTCACGGTTCACGAGTAGTTCGACTGGTGGTTTCGACAGTCGAAACTCCGTGTAACAAGAAGGAAAGGGAGTTCATCATGACTTCTGGCACCGTTAAGTGGTTCAACGCCGAAAAGGGCTTCGGATTCATCACCCCCGATGACGGAAGCGCCGACGTGTTCGCGCACTTCTCGGCCATCCAGTCGAGCGGCTACCGCTCGCTCGAGGAGAACCAGAAGGTCGAATTCGACGTCGCGCAGGGCCCCAAGGGTCTGCAGGCCGAGAACATCCGCCCGCTCTAAGGAGCGCCCGCTCACTCTGAGCATCCCTGACGCGTGCGATCATTGATCACACGCTGACCGAAAACCGCCCGTCAATGACGCCGGGCGGTTTTCGTCGTTAACGCGCGCCGTCCCGGCAGCGCGCGCCGGTCATCCGGCCGGTTCGGTCACGAAATCGATGAGCTGCTCGACCGGGCCGAGCAGAGCCGGCTCGAGGTCGTGGAAGGTGCTCACCCGCGACAGGATGCGCTGCCACGCGGTCGCCACGTCGGTCTGATCCTTGTGCGGCATGCCGAGCGCCGCGAGTGCGCCCTTCTTCCATTCGAGGTGGCGCGGCACCTCGGGCCAGCCGGCGATGCCGAGCCGCGACGGCTTCACTGCTTGCCAGATGTCAACGAAGGGGTGGCCGACGACGAGCACGCTCCCCCGCGGTACGCGGGCGGTCGCCTCGGCCGCGATGCGGGCCTCTTTCGAGCCGGTGACGAGGTGGTCGACGAGCACCCCGATCCGGGCACTCGCCGTTGGGCCGAACGCGGCGAGCTTCTCGGGCAGGTGGTCGACGCCCTCGAGGTACTCGACAACGACGCCCTCGACGCGCAGGTCGTGCCCCCACACTTTTTCGACGAGCTCGGCGTCGTGGCGACCCTCGACCCAGATGCGACTGGCGCGCGCCGTGCGGGCGCGCTGCTCGGCGACGTGAAACGAGCCGCTCGCCGACCGCGCTCGCCCCACAGGAGCCGCGACGGGCACGGCGCCACTCAACACGACGGGGGCGCCCTCGACGAGAAAGCCAGGGCCGAGCGGGAAGGCGCGCACGCGCCCCTGCCGATCCTCGAGGTGCACGTTGCCGACCTCGACGCCGACGACGGC
>DASSWY010000293.1:0-5408 GCA_035704325.1 Microcella sp.
TGCCGTACCGGCGCGAGCACGCGGTCGGTTTCGTAGGCGAGTTTGTCCCGGGGTCATGGGCAGACGACAGCGAGTACATCTTTGGGATTCGTGAGGCGGCGGATGCTCCGCTCATCGGGGTGGTCTCGTGGCAGCGCGAACGTGGCTACGTCGGCTACTGGCTTGACGCGGCACACCGCGGGCGCGGCGTCATGACCGAGGCGCTGCGGGCGCTCGTCGACTGGGTATTCACGCACGACGTTGACAGGCTGCGGTGGGAGGCACTAGCCGGGAACGTGGGATCTGCGACCGTGGCGCAGCGGGTTGGTTTTCGTTGGGACGTCATCGGGCCCGCGGGGTACGCCGGACGATCAGGACGCGCCGGCGAAAACCCCATCGGATGGCACGCGGTGCTGCGGCGCGCGGACCTTGGCACGGTACAGCCGCGCGAGGCGTGGCCTGTGTTGAGCGGTTCGTGAACGTGCGCATCTCGGTCGTGCTGTTCGACCTCGACGACACGCTGATGGCGCACAGTGCGGCCGTCGACCACGCCATCGATCGGGCGCAGCGCGGCGCCGGGGCGCTGGCGGCATCGGGCGCGGCGGGGTCAGACGCGGGCGGTTTCGTCGCGTTCGCCGCCGACGATCCCGGCTCGGTGCGCGCTCGCTGGCGCGAGCTCGAAGAGCGTCACTACGCGCGGTACCTGAGCGGCGAACTTGACTTCCTCGGGCAGCGCATCTGGCGGGCGCGCGAACTACTCGCCCCCTACGGCGTCACCCTCGACGACGAGGCGGCGCTGCGCTGGTTCGCCGAGTATGTGCGCGGCTACGAGGAGGGCTGGGCACTGTTCGATGACGCGCTGCCCGCACTCGACGCCATTGAGCGCGCCGTTCCCGGCGTGCGGTTCGGCATCATCACGAACGGCGACCTCACGATCCAGACCGGCAAGCTGCACCGCATTGCCCTGTGGGACCGCCTCGACCTCACACCGGTGCGCGCCGACGGCTCCGTCGATGAGCGCGCGCGGTCAGGGCGCCTCATCACCTCAGGCGAGCTCGGCGTCGCGAAGCCCGACCCGGCCATCTTTGCGGCCGCAGCGAGAGCGTTTGGCGTGAGCGCGGCATCCTGCCTGTATGTCGGCGACCGGCTGACGACCGACGCGGTCGGCGGGGCCGCTGCCGGAATGCGCGGCGTCTGGCTCGCGCGCCCCGACCGCAACCTAACGGCAGCGGCCGCCGACTCCCTCGTCGCCGATGCGTTCAGCGTCGAGGCCGACCCGCACGCTGCGCACGCGACGCCGCCAGGGGCTGCGGTGCCGAATGGTGCCACCGTGCCCGCGGGAGTCGCCCGCATCGCCTCACTCGCCGAGCTGCCCGCGCTCATCCTGTAGCGCGGTCCCGACCCACGCTGCACCCGCCACCCCATCACCCCATCACCCCATCGGGGTCTATTCCCTCCACCCCACCCGGGTTCACACCCTCCACCCGACCTCCCCCGGCGCGCGCTGTTCACATGTCAGGAAGTGCCTCAATTTGGCCTCGGGCTGTGACGAATGACGTGTGCCGTTTCCTGAATTACGAACGGGCGGCGCGACGCCGCGACCGGACGACGGTGCCGGTGGCCCGAACCGCGGCGCGCACCGCCGCAACAACCTCGGCACGCTGGCTCTCCGCTTGCTGGTAGTTCGGCCGAATTACGACGTACCCCCTCTCGTGCAGCGCGAGCCCGCGCCGGGCGTCGTTTGCGCGCTGGGCCGGTGTCGAGTGCCACGACTCGCTGTCCACTTCGACGACCACGCGCGGGCCCACAAGCAGGTCAACTCTGCCAACACCAGCGATCCTTACCTGGGGTCGGACGTGCAGGCCAGCATCCTGCAGCGCGAGGCGGACGAGGGTCTCGGTTCCGGACTCCGCGCGACCGTCGGCGCGAGACACCCACCACCGCCGTGTCGGCGACAGGCCCCGAGAAAGCGACTCGAGGTCGTGAGGCCGAACGATACCGAGGTGCAACGCGCTGTCGAGTACCGCGACCGCGTACTCCGGGGGCAGGCAGCGCAGGCACTGACGGAGCGCGTCGCGTGGCCCAACCCGCCACGACTCTGCGAGAGTCGGCTCGTGGAGCGCACCCCAGTGCGTGCACAGCTGGTGCGGTGGTGTCGTCACCACCGGAGCAGAACGCTGCATCGGGTTGCGTAGTCGCGAGGCGTTGGCGGGTAGCCAGACCGCCGTCCGCCTGCGTTGGGGCACCCACAGTCCGTAGGTCTCGGCGGCGGTCACGCAGGCGGCCAGTCCGCCGACGCGAAGCGCGCGCACGACATATGGCGGCGCGCTCGGGTGGCAGTACACCCCGCGACGGGCGCGAATGAGGTGACCGCTCGAGACAGCGGCGGTGATCAACCGGGACGACACACCGGCCGCGTCTAGATCACCGCGCGTGAGACACCACGTCGCGCGGGTGGAAAAGAGAGACAGGTCGACCATGAGCGCAGTGTCGACTCCGCCGAACACTCGTTATCGACGAGGTTTGTCGTGGTCATCTCTGCGCGCCGGGTCGATCCGTGTGAGGGAGGGGACGGTTCACAATTCAGGAACCCGAGGCGGACGGCGTGCGGCTGCGCGAGCCGTAGGCTCCGTTTCCTGAATTCTGAACGGGGCGCGCGGTGGGGACAGCCGCGCGCGGGCGGATGGGCGCGGGCGGGGCGGGGCGCGCGGGGCGGGGCGCGCGGGGCGGGGCGGCGGGCCCCGCACACCCCGCACACGCAAGCGGGCGGGAAGCCGAAGCTTCCCGCCCGCCGTGCCCCGCCGCTACCACCACAGCGGGGCGATGTGACGTGCCAGCGTCACGTGTGACGACTAGTTGACGTCGTCGTCGACCCAGTCGAAGGTCTTCGTCACGGCCTTCTTCCAGTTGCGCAGCTGACGCTCGCGCTCGCTGTCGTCCATGTTGGGCGTCCAGCGCGAGTCCTCCTGCCAGTTCTGGCGCAGCTCGTCGAGCGAGCCCCAGACTCCGGTCGCAAGCCCCGCGGCGTAGGCCGCACCGAGCGCGGTCGTCTCGGCGACGACCGGGCGCACGACGGGCACGCCGAGGATGTCGGCCTGGAACTGCATGAGCGTGTTGTTGGCGATCATGCCGCCGTCAACCTTCAGCTCGGTCAGGTCGACGCCCGAGTCGGCGTTGACCGCATCGAGCACCTCGCGGGTCTGGAAGGCCGTGGCTTCGAGCACGGCGCGCGCGATGTGACCCTTGTTGACGTAGCGGGTGAGGCCCACGAGGGCGCCACGCGCATCCGACCGCCAGTACGGCGCGAACAGTCCCGAGAACGCGGGAACGAAGTACGCCCCACCGTTGTCGTCGACGGTCTTCGCCAGCGTCTCGATCTCGGGGGCGTCCTTGATGAGGCCGAGGTTGTCGCGCACCCACTGCACGAGCGACCCGGTCACCGCGATGGCGCCCTCAAGCGCGTAGTGCGGCTTCTCGTCACCGAGCTTGTAGCCCAGCGTCGTGAGCAGCCCGTTCTTCGAGTGCACGATCTCTTCGCCCGTGTTGAAGATCAGGAAGTTACCGGTGCCGTACGTGTTCTTCGACTCGCCGGCGTCGAACGCTGCCTGGCCGAAGGTTGCCGCCTGCTGGTCGCCGAGGATGCCCGCGACGGGAACCTCGCGCAACAGCGACGACGAGTGCACGTGACCATAGACCTCGCTCGACGAGCGGATCTCGGGCAGCATCGACGCCGGCACATTGAACGCCTCGAGAATCGAGTGGTCCCACTGCAGGGTCTCGAGGTCCATGAACAGCGTGCGCGAGGCGTTCGTCACGTCGGTGGCGTGCACGCCCCCGTCGGTGCCGCCGGTCAGGTTCCAGAGCACCCAGGTGTCGGTGGTGCCGAACATGAGGTCGCCGGCGTCGGCCTTCTCGCGCGCGCCCTCGACGTTCTCGAGAATCCACACGATCTTGGTGCCCGAGAAGTAGGTCGCGAGCGGCAGACCCACGGTCTTCTTGAAACGCTCGACGCCTCCGTCAGCCGCGAGGCGGTCCACGATCGGCTGCGTGCGGGTGTCCTGCCACACGATCGCGTTGTAGACAGGCTCGCCCGTGTTGCGATCCCACACGACGGCGGTCTCGCGCTGGTTGGTGATGCCGACCGCCGCGATCTCGTGGCGGGTCAGGTTCGCCTTCGACAGCGCCGACCCGATGACCTCGCGAGTGTTGTTCCAGATCTCCTTCGGGTCGTGCTCGACCCAGCCAGCCTTCGGGAAGATCTGCTCGTGCTCCATCTGCCCGGTCGAGACGATCGAGCCCTTCTTGTCGAAGATGATGGCGCGGGTCGATGTGGTGCCCTGGTCAATTGCGAGAACGTATTCAGCCATAGTTCTTTCACTCCTTTGTTGAGAATGGCGTTGCGATGGCCGCCAGCGTGACGGCCGTCAGGGGGTGGGCGCGCATCCCCCTGGTGGCAGGATGCGCGCCCCGCGTATTAGAGGACGGGAAGCAGCGCCGTCGCGGCGACGCCCGCCAGCGCACCACCGATGAGCGGGCCGACGATCGGCACCCACGAGTACGACCAGTCGCTCGAGCCCTTGCCCTTGATGGGAAGCAGCGCGTGCGCGATGCGGGGGCCGAGGTCACGGGCAGGGTTGATCGCGTACCCGGTGGGGCCGCCGAGCGATGCGCCGATACCGACAACGAGCAGGGCGACGGGGAGCGCGCCCAGCGCGGCGAGGCCGGCCGGTTCGGCGCGACCGAAGCCGATGACGACGAACACGAGCACGAACGTGCCGAGGATCTCGGTGATCGTGTTCCAGCCGTAGCTGCGGATCGCGGGGCCGGTCGAGAAGACCGCGAGCTTCGTGCCAGCGTCGGTCTCGGCGTCGAAGTGCTTCTTGTAGCCGAGGAACACGAGCACGGCACCAATAAAGGCACCAATCAGCTGGGCGCCAAAGAACGCAAACACCGACAGCACGCTGACCGGCACCGTGATGTCACCGGCACCGAATTCGGTGACGCCACTCGTGACGAGGCCGACGGTGACGGCCGGGTTGATGTGCGCACCGGACGCGTAGGCGACCGTCACAGCGGCGAAGACCGCGAGGCCCCAGCCGAAGTTGATCAGCAGCCAGCCGCCGCCAAAGCCCTTGTTCTGGGCGAGGATGACGTTCGCGACGACACCGCCACCCAGGAGGATGAGCATCGCCGTTCCGACGATTTCTGACACGAATAAAATTGCGAGATTGTCCACGTTGACCTGTCCTCATCGTGTTATGGGGGTGAATCCTTCGGTCGGGGCCGTCCGAAGGGGGCGCCCGTCAGCTAGCGCTGTGGGGGGCGACCCGCGGCTGCGTCCTCGCAGCCTCGGGAGATCGGGGGATGCCCGCGGCGGCGCGCGCGCATCCGTTTCTGGTGCGCGGTCATCGCGCCCCTGCCGCCTCGGC
>DASSWY010000297.1:0-2217 GCA_035704325.1 Microcella sp.
CGCCGTACCGCCGGCCCCGAGGTCGGGAATCAGCAGGCCGGCCGACAGCGCGGAACCCAGTTGGATCATGAGCATCGCGGCGACGGCGAGTGTCCACGGGGGAGTGGCGGCAGTCGCCCGCGCCGCTCCGCGCTCGAGCACGCTCACGGCGCCGGCTCGAACACGGTCAAAGTGAACGTGACGGGCTCATCACCCGCGGCACGGTAGGCGTGAGGTCGGTCTCCCGGGAAGCTCGCCGCGTCTCCGACGCCCAGCACCTGTGTGTCGCCGTCGACAACGAGCGCGAGCGCGCCCGACACGACATGCACGAGTTCGCGTGCGCCGGCGGGGTGGGCGTCGCTCTCGCGCGACTCGCCGGGGTGCATCGTCCACGTCCAGAGTTCCAGCACGTCCGGAGTTTTTGCGCTGGCGACCAGTGCTGCGGTGCCGCCCGCCACGCCGCGCCACAACACCGGTGCGGTCCCGCTCAAGGTCACCGTGACGTCGCCGGTGCGAGGCGGCTCGACGAGTTCGGGCAACCCCAGACCGAGGGCCTGCGCGAGGCGCAGGAGGGTGGTCACGCTGGGGTTGGCTGATCCCTGCTCGACGTTGACGAGCATCCGTCTCGACAGGCTCGCCGTTTCGGCGAGCTGATCGAGCGTCAGCGATCGACGGATGCGCGCTTCGCGTACGCGCGCACCGATCGCCGCCGACAGGGCATCGGGCTCAGGGACTGGCACGGACATAAGTGCAGTATAATGCACTGCACGTGCATCATGTGCGTACGGTCACTCGGCGACGTCGAGGCGGTGGTATCCGTACAGATCGTCGATGGGCCCGTTGACCCAGAGATCGCCGCCGTCGGGGGATGGCACCAGCACGGTGCGGTTGTACGCCTCGTCGACGACCGTCGCCGGCCGACCGCGGTCACGCAGCTGTGCGGCGAGGGTGTCGGGCTGCGCGACCTCGAGGCTCAACTCGATGGCGGGGGAGTCGCCCTCGTGGAGCGCCGCCCGCCCACCCGCATCGGCGGAGAAGTCGAGCCACGTGCCAGCGTCGGACGCCAGGCGGGGCTGCAGGCCGAGCGCCGTCAGAAGCGCTCGACCCTCCGGCGCGGAGCGCCGATACCAAATGGGCTGAACGACAACGCTGCCGCCGGTCTCGACCGCACCGGGCAGAACGCTGATGCGAACACCATCGTCGGCGTGCACGCGGGCCAGGGGAGTGGCGCCGTCGTCGAGAATCTCGCGGTCGGCGGTGATGCCGAGCGATTCGATCCCCGCGATCGTTGCATCCAGATCGTCGACGAGCGTCTGCAGCTCGACCTCGCCGTCGAGCGGGTCTCCGGCTGGCACGGCGTGCACGGCGATCAGGCCGGACGAGGCGAAGACCGTCCAGTCGGCGCCGTCTGACTCGTGCTGAGTGAAGCCGAGGTCGCGCAGGAGCGCGTGCCACTCGGCGGCTCGGGATGTATAGACAAGCGATCGGATCGTGATCATCGCTCTTCCTCCAAGTACTGGGTCATGACCTTCTCGACGAGGGCCGAGAGCGACATCCCCTCATCGATGGCGCGGTGCTTGATGGCGCGCACGAGCTCGGCGGGCAGGTAGACGTTGAACTGCGCTTTGGCGGAGCGTTCGTCGTTTGCTTGCATGCTAGCAATATAGAAGGGGCGCACGAGCCCGTCAAGGTCGTATGCTCGCCGACATGTACTTCCTGCTCGGGGTGATCGACAGTGTCAGCGGATCAGCGACAGCGAGCGAGGGCGAGGCTATCGACGCGTTCAACGATGAGCTGAAGGCCCGAGGGCACTGGGTGATCGCCGGCGGCATCGCTTCACCGGATCAGAGCGTGATGATCGACGCCCGCGGCGCCGACGCGGTGACGACCCCGGGGCCCGTGTCAGAGGCGGCTGAGTTCGTCTCCGGATTCTGGATCATCGACGCGCCCCACGCGGATGCGGCCCAGCACGTCGCGGTCGCCGCGTCTCGGGCCTGCAACCGGCGCATCGAGCTGCGGCCGTTGCTCGGCCTCGCGCCCTAAGCGGCGCGGCGCGCGGGGAGGGGCAGTGCCACGATCCGCCGCGCCTTCCTGTTGCGACTGGATGTGAGGGATATCAACCTGTGTCGTCAGCTAGTGCTGCGATGGGGCGAGTGGGAACACATCCACAACGGACGCGTGGGCACCGTCTATCTCGGCGATGGCGACGTGGTCCAGCAAGAGCTCGTCGCCCTCGGG
>DASSWY010000166.1:0-3389 GCA_035704325.1 Microcella sp.
ATGGCGCCCACCATTGCGCTGGCCGTGCTGGCTGAGTGGGTGGGGCTCAGCACGAAGGCGTTCGCCGTGACGCCGAAGGGGGTCTCAACCTCATCGTTTGCGTTTGGCTTGCGCATTGCGCTTCCGCACCTCGTGCTGCTCGGCCTCTCGGTGGGCGGTCTGCTCAATGTGTTCGTGCTGTCACCCGAGCTCTTCTCTCTCGACTCGCTCGTCATCACCGTGTTCTGGGTGACGTACAACATGGGGGGGCTCGTCTTCGCGGTTCTCGTGTGCCTCGAGCGACCGCGACCGCGCCGCCAGGAACGCACGGCGGTTGACACGCCCGTCGTCGCCACGCTGTGGCCCGGCGTCACCGTTCCGGGCCGAGCACTCGATCTGAGTGTCGGCGGTGCGCGAATTCTGTTGCCCTGGTCGGCGCACTTCACCGCCGATGTGGCTGCCCAGCAGACTGCAGAGACGCCGGTCGTCAGTGTGGGGTCGACGGGGGAGATCGCGGGGCTGGTGCGCTGGGTCACCGCGTCGTCAGACGGGCTCCTCGTGGGGTTTGAGTTCGCCGGGCTCACCGCGACGCAGATGATTGGGGTCGTCGGCGTGATCACGCAGTCCCCGCACTGGATTGGCAGCGATCTCGAACGGGATGCCTCCCTCCGTCGTTCTCTCCGGCGCACCGTCGCGGGCGTGTCGGGGCCCAGGCAGCGGCACGCGCGTTCCCAACTGAGGCTGAGCGCGGGTGTGACGGGTCGCATTCACCGGCGGTCGGCGGCACCGCGTCACGCGCAGGGCGTCGAGGGCTCGTGGGCGAGCCACCGCGTCGTCGTCGAGGACGTGAGCGCGGGCGGATGCCGCATTAGTGCCCTCGTAGCGCTGCGCGTCGGCGAGTCCATCTCGGTAGAACTGCCCTTCGCCCCAGACGTGGCGGTTCCTGCGGTGGTGCGCTGGGTCGAACGGCGGCGAGGAAAAACCCTTGCCGGGCTGCAGTTCAGTTCGGAAGGCCGACCCGATGTGCTGGGGCCGGTGGCGCCACGACACCCGGCAGAGTCCACGCGCAGTGACGAGACAACGGTGACCACATGAGCGACACCTTCCCGACCGCGAATGTGCGCGCTGCCAACGGCGGCGTCACTCCTGAGCTCCTCGCGAAGGCGCTCGAAACCGTCTCCGAGGGCTCGCTGATCACCGACGCGCAACGCAACACGATCTACGCGAACACGGCATTCACGACCATCACGGGGTATCGCCCCGACGACATCATCGGCACGAACTGTCGATTTCTGCAGGGCCCGGAGACCTCGCCGGAAACGGTTGACCAGATTCGCGCGGCGTTGTCGGCCGGCCAGGCTTTTCAGGGCGAGATTCTCAACTACCGCGCGGATGGTCGTCCCTTCTGGAACCACCTCACAATCACGCCCATGCTCGACGAGCACGGCGTGGTGACCCACTTCGTCAGTGTGCAGCGCGATGTCACCGACCGCGTCGACGAACGCGACCAACTCTCGTACGCCGCAACACACGACGTACTCACCGGCCTCCCCAACAGGGCGGGGCTGCGTCGGCACGTCGCCCGCGAGTTGGCCGATGCGCAGCTCGAGGGCACGGCAGTCGCCGTCGTCGTCATTGACCTCGACCTGTTCAAACGGGTCAATGACGCCTACGGGCACCAGGCCGGCGACGACGTGCTCGTCGAGGTTGCGCGACGGGCGACCTCAGCGTTGCGCCGAGGTGACTACGTTGCCCGACTCGGTGGTGATGAGTTCGTCGTTGTTATTTCCGACCTCAAGAGGTCATCCGCGATCGAGCAAATCACGCAGGTACTTGCCCGTCTTCACACCGTTGTCGAGACGCCGTTTGTGGTTGCTGACGGAGAGGCGGTGCTGGGCGCGAGTGCCGGCGTCGCGATCTACCCCGACCACACCCTCTTTGCCTCCGAGCTCTATCGCCTGGGGGACGACGCGCTCTACGCCGCTAAGGCACGTCGCGAGGGTGATAGCTGGTGGGTGCTCGCGCAGCCCGCGGGCGACTCCGATTCCCCCGTTCGCGTGCTCACGTCGCGACCAACGGCGAGCGGGGCTGAGCTGCCGGCGTCCAGCGTGCTCGGACTCGGCGCGATCGAGATGTTCTTTCAGCCGGTCGTTGACCTGCACACCGGTGCGGTGGACTCGGTTGAGGCCCTCGCGCGTCTGCGTACGCGGGAAGGGCGCATCCTCGGCCCGCAGCAGTTCCTGCCGTTTTGCTCCACGCGCGACCTCGTCACGCTGTTTCGGGAGGGGCTCGACCAGGCGCTCGCCCAGGTATCGGCGTGGGACCGGGAGGGCGTCGCCCTCAACGTGTCGGTGAACATTCCCCCCGAACTGCTGAGCGACGACGAGACGGCGGCGTGGGTGTCCACGACGCTCGATTCCCACGGACTCGCCGCAGAACGGCTCAGCCTCGAACTGCTCGAGTCGGGAACTCTCGATCTCGCCGAGAGTGACCGAAACGTCGCCGAACTGGTGCGCCTGGGTGTGCGCATCCATCTTGACGACATCAGTTCCGGGTTCAGCACGCTCAAGCGCATGACCGAGCTGCCCTTCGATGTCATCAAGATCGACCGACGCATCTTTGAGGCGGCCCATGTTCGCCCGCTGCAGGTCATCACCCTGCTCGCCGCGATCACCCGACTCGGCTCTGACTTCGGGTACGGGGTCGTGGTCGAGGGCATTGAGGATATTGAAAAGTTCGAGGTGAGTGTCGCGCTCGGCGCGGGTCGCGGGCAAGGATTCCTATTCGCCCGCCCACTTGAGGCCGAGCAGCTGCTGCCGTGGGTGCGCGACTTCACGCTGCCGCACAGCCCGAAAGAAATCGTGACGCCGCTCGGCGCACTCGCCTTCCACTGGGCGGGGGCGAACCAGCACGGCCGCCTGCTCCCCGCCCTGGCTGACTGCCCCCTGACGGCGTTCAGCGCGGGCGTGAGCGCTGAGCTGTCGAGCCTGCACGAGCAATACCACCTCATGGGAGGTGACCGGAACCCCGCCGGTTCGGCGTTGAGCGACGCGCTCGTCGAGCTGGTTTGCGCGACGGCAGAATCGGCGTAGCCCTACGGCTGGGGGTCGGCGGCGTCGTAGAAGCGCAGCGTGCGCTGCACTCGCACAATGACGGCCGCCGCGACGACGATGACGAGCCCGCCGAGCAGGGGAGGGAACCACAGCAGCGCCGTCACGCTGAGCACGCCGACGTAGAGATCACCGATGCGGGGTCCGCCCGTCACGACGACGGTGAACAGCCCCTGCAAGCGCCCGCGCATGTGGTCGGGCACGCTCGCCTGCAGCATCGTGTTGCGGTAGATCATGCTGATCGAGTCGGCGGCACCGGACGCAGCGAGCAGGAGGCACGCGGCGATCAGCGCCGGCCAG
>DASSWY010000012.1:0-4600 GCA_035704325.1 Microcella sp.
GACGAGCCGGAGTTCTCGTTCCGGTCGTGGTTTGCGTTGCTCTTTGCCGCCGGCATGGGTATCGGCCTGGTGTTCTGGGGCGTCGCCGAGCCGCTGAACCACTTCGCCAACCCGCGGCCCGGGGTCGACGGAACCGACGTCGAGCTCGCGCAGGCCGCCATGTCGCAGACCTATCTGCACTGGGGTGTTCACGCGTGGGCCATCTACGTGGCCCTCGGCCTCGCGCTCGCCTACGCCATTCACCGCAAGAAGCGGCCGCTTTCGGTGCGCTGGACCCTCGAACCGCTGTTCGGCAAGAAGGTCACAGGTGGCCTCGGCAACGTCATCGACGTCATCGCCCTCGTGGGCACCCTGTTTGGTGTCGCCACCTCGCTGGGTCTTGGCGTGCTGCAGATCGGCGCGGGCCTGGAGGCCGCCGGAATCGCCGAGGCGAGCAACGTCACCCTGGTCGCCACCATCGCCGTCATCTCTGTCGCCGTGCTCATCTCGGTGCTGTCGGGCATTAACCGCGGGATGAAGTGGCTGTCGAACATCAATCTGGCTCTCGCCGCGTTCCTCGTGGCCTTCCTGCTCGTGGTCGGGCCGACCCAGTTCTTGCTGCGCCAGTTTGTGCAGTCGATCGGCACCTACCTCGGCGACTTCATCGCACTGAGCTTCACGGTGAGCGCCTTCGCGGGCGCCGAGGGTGAGGCGTGGCAGGCCGGCTGGACCAGCTTCTACTGGGGCTGGTGGATCGCGTGGGCGCCGTTCGTGGGCATCTTCATCGCGCGCATCTCGAAGGGCCGCACCGTGCGCGAGTTTGTCGTCGGCGTCATGCTCGTGCCGACGATCATCACCTTCCTCTGGTTCTCGATCCTCGGCGGAACCGCCATCTACACCGAGCTCTACGGCGCGGGCGGTCTCGTCGGCGCAGACGGTGCCGTCGACACCGAGGGGTCGCTGTTCGCCGTGCTCGGCTCGGCACCCGGTGGTGCCGCGCTCATTCTCGGCGCGATTCTCTTGATTTCGATCTTCTTCGTCACCTCTGCCGATTCCGGCACGCTGGTGATGGGGATGCTCGCGACCGGCGGCGACCCCGAGCCGCGCCGCTGGGTGCGCGCTGTTTTCGTCGCCGTCGTGGCGCTGCTCGCGATCTCGCTTCTTTTGGTGGGAGGACTCACAGCCCTGCAGACCGCGTCGATTATCGCCGCTCTGCCGTTCTCGGTCGTCCTGCTCTTGGCCTGCGTCGCGACCGTGGTGGCGTTCCGGCGGGAGGCACGCGCGGCCGACCGCGCCGAGCGTGTGGAGTTGGTCGATGAGATCGGCGAACACTTCGGCCTCGACGCCGACGAGGCCGTCGACGTACGCCGCTAGACGCATCACGCGCAGAGAGCTCGCGCGGGCCCGCGCAGGGGGTGCGGCATTCGTCGCCCCCCCGCGCGCCCCGTCGAGTGGGGTGGCCTGACGCGGGACTAGCCTGGCGCGATGGCCCGCATCGACGAACTCGCCTTCACCCCGACCCCGATGGGCGAGCTGACGCTGCGCCGACGCTTCGACCCGGTTGCGGAGCGCGACGTTTTCGAGGTGAAGCTCGGCGACGAGTTTCTGATGTCGAGCCTGTTCACGGCCGCCGAGGAAGAACTCGCGCGGCTCGGCCTCGACGCTGTCGACGGCCCCGGCCCCCTCTCGGTCGTGGTCGGGGGCCTGGGGCTCGCGTACACCGCGGTCACCGCGCTCGACGACGATCGGGTCGCCACCCTTCGCGTCATCGACGCGTTGCCCGCCGTGATCGACTGGCACGAGCGCCGCCTGCTTCCGACCAGCGATCGCCTGCTCGATGATGGACGCGCGAGCCTCGTCGAGGCCGACTTCTTCGCCGTCGTGCGCGCGGCGCCGGGCGAACACGCCGCGATGCCCGAGCCCGTTGACGTGATCCTGCTCGACGTCGATCACACGCCGCAGCACACGCTGCACCCGAGCCACGCTGACCTCTACACGGTCGAGGGCTTCGAGCGGCTCGCGCGCCACCTGCGGCCGGGCGGCGTGTTCGCCCTGTGGTCCGATGAGCCGCCGCACCCCGAGTCGATGGCGGCCCTCACGCAGGTTTTCGCCCGGGTCGACGGGCACACGGTCGAATTCCCCAACCCGCTGACCGGCGGCACCTCGACGAACGGCGTCTACGTCGCCCGCGCGGGGCGCTGACGACGGTCAGCGACAGAACAACTAGAGCACCGCATCCGGGTTCATGATGCCGAGCGGGTCAAACGCCGCCTTGATGCGCCGCTGCAGCGCGAGTTGCGACTCACCGAGCTCCTCGACGAGGTGGCGCTTCTTGAGCACGCCGACCCCGTGCTCACCGGTGAGCGTGCCGCCGAGAGCGAGGGCCGCGCGAAACACGGCGTGCGCCGCGCGCCACACCGCTTCGGGCACGGTGTCACCCGTGTACACGAAGTTCGGGTGCAGGTTGCCGTCGCCCGCGTGCGCGACGGTCGGAATCGGCACCCCGTAGTCGGCACTGATGCGCTCGATGGCGGCGAACATCTCGGCGAGTCGGCTGCGGGGAACGGCGACGTCTTCGATCAGCACATGACCCGTGGCCTCCATCGCCGGGTGAAACGACCGGCGTACCGTCAGCAGCTGCTCGGCATTGGCGGGGTCGGTCGTGAGCCGGCCGTCGCCGCCGTGGGCGCGGATGATCGCGAGCGCGCGCTTCGCATCGTCGCCGGCCTGCTCGCCGTCACACTGCACGAGCAGGTGGGTGCCGCCGGCCGCGGGCGCGTCGAGCCGCAGGTGCTGGTGGATCGCCGCGAGGGCGAGGGGGTCGATGAGTTCGAGCGCCGCAGGCCGCAGACCGCTCGCCATGATGGCCGACGACGCGGCCGCGGCCGCGACCACGGAGGGCAGCATCGCGGCGATCGTCGCGGTCTCACCGCGGGGCACGGGTGTGAGGCGCACGGTCGCCCCGACGATGACGCCGAGCGTGCCCTCGCTGCCGACCATGAGGGCCGTGAGGTCGAGGCCGGTGACCCCCTTGACGGTGCGGTGGCCGAAGCGCTCGCGCGTGCCGTCGGCGAGCACCACGTCGAGGGCCAGCACGGCCTCGCGCGTCACCCCGTACTTGACGCACATGAGGCCGCCCGCGCCCGTCGCGATGGTGCCGCCGATGCTGGCCCACGCGCGACTGGCGGGGTCGGGCGCGTAGAACAGCCCCTGCTCGCGCGCGGCGGCGTCGAGCTCGGCGACGATGACGCCCGGTTCGACGACGGCCAGCTGCTCGGCCGCGTCAATTTCGAGGATGCGCGTCATGCGCGCCGTCGACACGACGAGCCGGTCGTGCCCCGCCATCGCGCCCCCCGCGAGGCCGGTACCGGCGCCGCGCGGCACAACCGGCAGGCGGTGCGCCGTGGCGACGCGGAGCGCCGCCACCACGTCGTCCGCTGTTCGAGCGTGCACGATCGCGAGTGGAGCGTCGGCGGCGCGTTGCCCCGACTTGTCGGCACGCGCGGCGTCGAGCTCGGTCGGGTCGAGGCTGACGGCGGGCCCGAGGGCGGCGATGAGCTCGGTGAGGGCGGCGCTGCGGTCGACGGTCACCCGGCCATTGTGTCGCGGATTCCTAGGGTGTGCGCGGCCCGCGGGTGCGCACGACGAGCCAGAAGATGCCGGCGACCATGGCGAGGCTCGCCGCGGTCAGGAAGGTGGTTGACGGGATCGCGTCCAGGGGTGCGACGAGCACGCCGGGCGTTGCGAGTGGGCCGACGAGCACGAGGCGCAGCCCGCCGAGCGCGAGCCCGACGGCGGCAGCGAAGAAGCCGAGCCCCATGCCGATCGCGGTGATCCCCTCGTCGGTGCCGCGCGCGAATCGGCGGGCGCGCGCGCGAATGAACAGCACTGCGACGCCGACCCAGACCGGCATGCCGAGGGTGAACGGGTCGATGAGCGCGGCGGCGAGTCCGTCGTCGAACACGAGCAGTCGCACGGCGGCGCCCACGGTCGCGGCGATGACGGCCACGAGCGCGATCCACCGTAACCGCGCATCCAGCGACTGAAAGCGCAGCGCCGTGAGAATCACGGGGGCGGCGGCGAACCACAGCACGGGGGCGATGTCGACGAACAGGAGGACGAGTTCGCCGGGCCGGTCGAAGGAGGTGTCGGCCGCGCCGAGCTGGAATGACAGTGTGCCGACCACCATGGCGATCAGCGCGACGAGCAGCAGGGTGCGGGTGACCTGACCCGACGACATAGCGCGCACGGGGCGCTGCGGGGCGCCACCGCGCACGAACGTCATGCAGCGAAGGTTACGCCCCGCGCACCGCAGAATCACCGGAAAGCTTCGTGAGAGAACCCTCCGTATCGAGCGCCCACGGTTGTACCGGGTGGCGAGAGGCGGAATCGTTGCTGGCTCATTGCCCGCGAGAAGGAAGGAGCACTCGATGCTCACCCTCACCCCGACCGCCAGCACCGTTATTGAGAACCTCGTCGCCCGCGAGGCCGACCCCGGCCAGGCGGGGTTGCGCATCGACTCCGGCGGCGCCGACTCGACCCAGTTCGCCGTATCCGTCGCGCCCGCACCCGTCGACGGTGACCAGGTCGTCGAGACCGGCCAGGCCCGCGTGTTCCTCGA
>DASSWY010000117.1:0-13626 GCA_035704325.1 Microcella sp.
CTGACCGGGCGCGACGCCCATCAGCGGCTCGTCAACGCGCACGCGCAACTCGAGGGTGTCGCCCTCCCCCGTCACCGAGGCTGTCGCTGGCACCGGGTCAGCGTGCGCGCGCACCTGCACCTCGCAGGCGAACTCGGTGACGTGACCGACGGCATCCCCCGCGACGGCAATGCCGCTCGCGACCGGATCGAGCCCCGCCCAGGTGAAGCGAACGCCAGCCAGCTCGCGAATCGCGAGCGCCTCCTTCGGGCCGACCACGACCGTGTTCTCTTTCGGGCGCACCTCGAGCACGAAACGGGGCCGACCGTCGGGTGCCGGGCGGCCGAGGTTCAGGCCGCGGCGTTGACCGACCGTGAAGCTCGTGGCGCCGTCGTGCTCGCCGACGGGGGCGCCGTCACGGTCGACGATGAGCCCCTCGCGGGGCGGTATGCGCTCCCCCAGCCAGGCCCGCGTGTCGCCGTCGGGGATGAAGCAGATGTCGTGGCTGTCAGGCTTCTGCGCCACGCTGAGGCCCCGGGCGGCGGCCTCAGCGCGCACCTCGGCCTTCGACGGCGTGGTTCCGAGCGGGAACATCGCGTGCGCGAGCTGCTCGCTCGTCAAGACGCCCAGCACGTACGACTGGTCTTTCGCCTCGTCGCCCGCGCGGTGCAGCTCGCGGTTGCCGCGCTCGTCGGTGACGATGTGCGCGTAGTGCCCGGTGACGACGGCGTCGAAACCGAGTGCGAGGGCCTTCTCGAGCACGGCGGCGAACTTGATGCGCTCGTTGCAGCGCATGCACGGGTTGGGCGTGCGGCCGGCCGCGTACTCGTCGATGAAGTCGTTCACGACGTCGTCGGCGAAGCGCTCCGAGAAGTCCCACACGTAGAACGGGATGCCGAGCTTCTCGGCGGCGCGGCGCGCATCCAACGAGTCTTCGATCGTGCAACAGCCGCGGCTGCCGGTGCGCAGCGTGCCCGGCATGCGGCTGAGCGCGAGGTGCACGCCGACGACCTCGTGGCCGGCGTCAACCGCGCGCGCCGCGGCGACCGCCGAGTCGACGCCGCCGCTCATCGCTGCCAAAACACGCATACACCCAGGGTACGCGGGGGTGGCAAATCGGCCGAAGTGGCGGCCGTCGGCTCAGCGACCGAGGCGGGGCGTGCGGGCCGCCAGCCCCGCGGCGAGCGCCCGCTCGACCGCCGCCGGCAGCGCGGCCAGGAGTGCGTCGATGTCGTCGGCCGTCGTCTCGGGGCCGAGGGTCATGCGCAGGGCGCCCCGCGCGTCCGACGCGCTGACCCCCATGGCGAGCAACACGTGTGACGGCTCCGGAACCCCGGCCTGGCAAGCCGAACCGGTCGACACCGCGAACCCCGCCTGGTCGAGCAAGAACAGCAGCGAGTCGCCCTCGGCGCCCGGCACGCGCAGGTGCACCGTGCCGGGCAGCGCCTCCCCCAGTGCTCCCTCGGCGAGCGCCCCCGAGAGCACGGCCTCCGGAATTCGAGATCGGATGCCCGCCGCCAGCCGATCGCGCAGGCTCGCCTTATGCGCCGCCCGCTCCGCCAGGCTGGCGTGCGCCTCCTCGGCGGCAATCGCGAAGGCGACGGCACCCGCGGCGTCCATCGTTCCGGCGCGGCCGCGCTGCTGGCCGCCGCCGTGCAGCAGCGGCTCGACGTCGACGCCGCGGCGAATGACGAGCGCCCCCACCCCGACCGGGCCGCCCACCTTGTGGGCCGAAATCGACAGGGCGCTGACGCCCGCCGGCAGCGGCGCGAGCGGCACCTGGCCGTACGCGGCGATCGCGTCGACGTGCAGGGGAACGCCGTGCGCGGCCGCGAGCCGAGCGGCGTCCGCCACCGGCTGCAGCGTGCCGACCTCATTGTTGGCGGCAAGCATCGTGACGAGGGCGACGCGGTCGCCGTGGGCGACGAGCGAATCTTCGAGAGCGGTGACGCGCATCCGCCCCGCCCCATCGACAGGAATCGTGACGAGCTCGGCCCCCGCGTTCGCGATCAGCCAGTCGACGGCGTCGAGCGTGGCGTGATGCTCGGCGGCCGTCATGAGAATGACGGGGCGCGTGGCGTCACGCTGGCGGCGCCAGTAAAGACCCTTCACACCGGTGTTCACGGCCTCGGTGCCGCCGCCCGTCAGGGTCAGCTCGACGGCGTCGACCCCGAGCGTTGCCGCGATGCGGGCCCGCGCGTCGTCGAGCACGGCGCGGGCCGCCTGACCCGCCGAGTGGATCGACGACGGGTTGCCGACGACGGCGAGCGCCTCAGCGAAGGCGGCACGCACGCTCGGCGGCATGGGTGAGGTGGCGGCGTGGTCGAGGTAGACGGTCACGGCGGCCTCCCTCCGGCACGGGGTCGAATCGTGATGCGGCGTGGTCAGAATGGCGCGCGCCCACCGCATAGCCTAGGCAAATGAGTGCCAGGGATCCGCTGCGAGCGCTCGGCGTCACGCCCACCGAGCGCGGCGGCGAACTGCGCGTGTACAGCGCATCGGCCTCGCGCATGGAACTCTGCCTGCTCGACGCCGCCGACCCGACGTGGATCACCGACCGCGTGCCGATGCACCGCGGGCCCGGCAAGGTCTGGCACGTCACCGACGAGCGGCTCACCCCGGGCACCCGCTACTCGCTGCGCGCCCACGGCCACGACGGCCGGCGGCACCGCTTCGACCCTGAGCAGCACCTCATCGACCCGTACGCCAAGGGGCTCGTGCGCACCCACGACGGCGAATGGCGCGCCTACGTGCAAGACGGCGGCTTCGACTGGGCCGGGGCGCAGAAGCCGCGCACCCCCCTCGACCGCACCGTCATCTACGAAGCCCACGTCAAGGGCCTGACCGCCGCGAACCTCGACCTGCCACCCGAACTGCGCGGCACCTACGCCGGCCTCGCGCACCCCGCCACGATCGCGTACCTACACGACCTCGGCGTGACCGCCGTCGAACTGCTGCCGATTCACCAGTCGCTCAGCGAACAGCGGCTGCTCGCCCAGGGCCTGACGAACTACTGGGGCTACAACACCCTCAACTTCTTCACCCCGCACACGCAGTACGCCACGGCGGCGGCCCAAAATGGTGGGCCGGGCGCCGTGCTGCGCGAGGTCAAGGGCATGGTGAAGCTCTTGCACGAGGCCGGCATCGAGGTGATCCTCGACGTCGTCTACAACCACACCGCGGAAGAGGGCGTCGACGGCCCCACGACCAGCCTGCGCGGCCTCGACGACCAGCACTACTACCGACAGGATGCGCACGGTCGCTATATCGACGTGACCGGCTGCGGCAACACGGTCGATTTTTCGCTGCCGGCTGCGCAGCGCCTCGTGCTCGACAGCTTGCGCTACTGGGCAGACGAGGTGCAGATCGACGGATTCCGCTTCGATCTGATGGCAACCCTGGGGCGCGACAAGCGCGTCGAATTCGACCCCGAGCATCCCCTCTTGCAGGCGATCCTCGACGACCCGGTGCTCGCCGACGCGAAAATGATCGCCGAACCGTGGGATGTCGGCATGGGCGGATGGCAGGTCGGCAACTTCCCGCACGGCTACAGCGAGTGGAACGACGGGTTCCGCGACCGCGCCCGCGCGTTCTGGCTGACCGACGTGCGCGACGCGCGCGCCCACGGCTCGGCGCCGCACGGCATCGGCCCCCTCGCCCGCCGCATCACCGGCAGCGCCCACGTGTTCGCCGCCGAGCGCGGGCCCCTCGCGAGCCTCAACTTCGTCACCGCCCACGACGGCTTCACGCTCGCCGACCTGACGAGCTACGACCACAAGCACAACCTCGGCAACGGCGAAGACAACCGAGACGGAACCGACAACAACCGCTCGTTCAACCACGGTCTCGAGGGCCCGACCGCCGAGCGCGAGGTGCTGCGCGATCGGCGCCGCGCCATGCGCAATCTGATGGGAACCCTGCTGCTGAGCGCGGGAATCCCCATGATCACCGCGGGCGACGAGCGCGGCCGCACCCAGCGTGGCAACAACAACGCCTACTGCCACGACAGCGAGCTCACCTGGGTCGACTGGGACACCGCCGGCTGGCAGGAGGACCTGTACCGCGTCACGCGGAAGCTCATCCAGCTGCGCCGCGACAACCCGGCGCTGCGGCCCTCGCGGTACGGCCGCTTCGGCGAGACCGTGCCGAGCGCGACGCAGATGGACTGGTACAACAAGGCCGGCGAGTCGATGACGATGGACGACTGGGACTCGCCGTCAGAACGCACCCTGCAGTACCTCGCCGCCTCGACGCCCGAGCACGAAGAGTTCAACCGCATCCTCTTGATCGTGCACGGGCTCGAGCAAGCCGTCACCGTCACGCTGCCGACCCACGCCGGTGTCGACGGCTACACCCTTGTCTGGGACTCGGCGCACGACGACATCACCGGCATCGAGCGACATCACGTTCCCGGCGAGCGGCTCGAGGTCGGCCCCACGTCGATGCTGCTGTTCGTCGCGCACGGCGAGCAGGTCATCGCCGCGGATGCGCGCGCTGACGAGGCCGATGCCGCGGCTGCCGACGCGGACGCCGCTGACGAGGTCGATGACTAAGGCGCCCGGCACCCCCGCAACCGTTGCGCTGACGGCGGCGGGCATCGGGTTCACGGCACGGCAATACACGCACGACCCGGCCACGACCAACTTCGGGCTCGAGGCGGCCGAGGCCCTCGGCGTCGAGCCCGAGCGCGTCTTCAAGACCCTGCTTGCCGACGTCGACGGCCAGCTCGTCGTGGGCATCGTGCCGGTGTCGACCACGCTCGATCTGAAGGCTCTCGCGCGCGCCGTCGGCGGCAAGAAGGCGGCGATGGCGGAGCCCCAACTCGCCGAACGCCGGACCGGTTACGTCGTCGGCGGCATCTCCCCCATCGGGCAGAAGACCGCGCACCCGACCGTCATCGACGAGAGCGCCGAGCTGTTCGACACCGTGCTCGTCTCGGGTGGCCGCCGCGGTTTCGACATCGAACTCGCCCCCGCCGACCTCATCGCGGTGACGAGCGCAGCCGTCGCCGACATCGCCCGCTAACGCACCAGCGTCCAGCCGTCACGGCCGACCCACACCCAGCGCTGGCACTCCGTCGCGACAGTGACTGCGTCGGAAAACCAGACCGTCTCGTCGGGGTTCCACCCGGCAATGACACTCGCCGCGTCGCCAGCCAGCGCGCCGGACAGACCGACATCGATCGCACGCCCCGCGCAGCGCAGGTATCCCTCGAGAGTGAGATGGACGCCGTCGACCTCTCGCGCCACGGCCGACCAGTCAGGCATCACCCAGCGGCTGACGCGGCCGGTCGTGTGATACCAGTCGTGCCGCTTCTCGCCCGTCACATCCAGCGGATGCGCGCGGCACAGCGCGGCCCAATCGTCGGCCGAGCGCACCTCGAGCACGCGCAGGCCGCCCGGCACCGTGACTGGCCGGACTTCTGCTGCCGTCCAACTGAATCGATCTTCGACGAGCTCAACGCCCAGCGGCCGCCCGTCGACCCGCAGGCCGGTGGAACGCGTGAGCTGGGTCGGCGGTTTCGACCACCAGGTGCCGGACCAGTTCGCCGTCGGATCAGTGGGGCGCTCGCGACGCGCGCGGAGGTCGTCCTCGATCGTGGCCGTCCGCCACGCTGCGAGCACCTCCCTCGCGGTCCTGGGATCGACCGCAGGCTTCTCCGCCGGCTCATCATCGCCCTCGAACCAGCGCACGGTGACCTGCTCGCTTCGGCGCACGTCATCCGACCATCCCGCGGCGGCCGACGAGTCCAGCAGCGCAGCGGCGAATCGCCGGAGGGCGCGGCGCACCGCCGGGTCGGCCACAACGTGGTCTTCGCCGTCCGGGTCTTGCCAATAGCGCGCTGAATCGACGGACGCGCGCAGCGCGCTCCGCAGCTCGCCTGGGGTCGGCGGGGGCGCATCCGGAAGATCGTCCAGCACCACGGCCACGGCCGACGGCGTCGTTGTCGAGTGTTCCAGCCGAGAACCGCCGCTCCCATAGGACACGATCGAGATGGCGTGACCGCGGTCGCGCCCTTGCACGTATGCGGCGTCGAACAGCACCTGGCGCAGTCGCCGGCACGCGGGGTCATGGTCACCACGCCCCACCACCCACTCGAGCACGAGCCGCCGCCCGCGTGGCCCGTCAAGCAGGGTCTCAGCCGTGAGCATCATGTCTGCGAGGCTACCGCTGATCGATCCTCAGTAGCGGAGTCGCTGCTGAGGCATCGCGCCACAATCCGAGCCCAGACGTCAGTAGTGGGGCTTTCGACAGTGCGAAAGCCCCACTACTGACGTTTCACGGAAAGGCGTGCGTGCCGCCGATGCGCTCGACGATCGACACCGGCGTCAGCAGTCAGCGTCAGTGCGCGACCGCGACGAGCCCCGTCTCGGCCCGGTTCGCGAGCAGCGCGTGGCGCGGCGTGACCTGCACGTTGTAGCCCCACGAGCCGGAGCGCTCGAGCGGCACCGTGCCGACGAACGTCGCGGGCTGGCCGAGCTCGTTCGAGTCGAGCACCAGCTCACGGCGGTGCGTCTCGGCGAGGTCGTCACCAGAGCCAGCCCGGCCGAACACGACCTCGACAAGCACTTCGCTCGGGTCGAGCTCGGCGAGCTGCACGTGCGCCCGCACCTTCAGCTCGTCGCCCACCTGGGGGCTCTGTACCCCGCCCGACTCGACGTGCGTGACGGCGACGTGACCCCACTGCTGGGCAGCCCGCACCTTGAACGCCGCGAGCTCGCGGGCCGGCTGCAGGCCGTGCGCCGTGATCGTGCGGCGGCTGTGCGCCGCCGGCACGTACAGGCGCTCGACATACTCGCGCACCATGCGGTCGGCCGACAGCTCGGGGCTGAGCGTCGAGAGGGTGTGACGAATCGACTGCAGCCAGCGGCGCGGCAGCCCGTCGGCGTCGCGCGCGTAGAAGCGCGGAGCGATCTGGTGCTCGACGAGGTCGTACATCGACTGCGCCTCGAGCGCGTCACGCTCGGCGCCATCGCCAGCGGCGTCGGCCGACGGAATCGCCCAGCCGTTCTCGCCGTCGTAGTACTCGTTCCACCAGCCGTCGAGAATCGACAGGTTCAGCGAGCCGTTCAGGGCAGCCTTCATGCCCGACGTGCCGCAGGCCTCGAGCGGCCGCAGCGGGTTGTTGAGCCAGATGTCGGTGCCCGGATACAGCAGGCGCGCCATCGCGATGTCGTAGTTCGGCAGGAAGACGATGCGCTCACGCACATCGGGATGCTGCGCAAACTTCACGAGGCGCTGAATGAGCGCCTTCCCCGCGTCGTCGGCGGGGTGTGACTTGCCCGCAATGACGAGCTGCACAGGCCGCTCGGGGTCGGTCAGGAGCGCCCGCAGCCGGTCCTGATCGTGCAGCATCAGCGTCAGGCGCTTATAGGTGGGCACGCGGCGCGCGAAGCCGATGGTGAGCACGTCGGGGTCGAGCACGTTGTGCATCCACGCCGGGGCGGTCGCGCCGGGGTGTTCCTCCTCGAAGGCGGCGACGACGCGCTGGCGAGCGTCCTGAACAAGCTGTTCGCGCATCCGTCGACGGACCGCCCAGAGCTCGGCGTCGCTGACCGCGTCCGACGCCCAGTCGGCGGCGGCCGTGTCGTAGGTGCCGAGCTTCTCTTTCGCGAGCGCCATCATCATGGGGTCGGTCCAGGTGGGGGCGTGCACGCCGTTCGTGACCGAGGTGATCGGCACGTCGTCCTGGTCGAAGTCGGGCCACAGCTGGCCGAACATGCCGCGCGACACGTCGCCGTGCAGCTGCGAGACGCCGTTCGCGCGCTGGGCGAGGCGCAGGCCCATCACGGCCATATTGAAGACGCCGCTGTCGCCCGACTCGTAGTCCTCCGCGCCGAGGGCGAGCACGTCGTGCACGTCGACGCCCGGCAGCAGCTCCGTCGAGAAGTAGCGCTCGATGAGACCGATGTCGAAGCGGTCAATACCCGCCGGCACGGGCGTGTGGGTTGTGAAGAGGGTGCCGGCGCGGACGACCTGCAGCGCCTCGGCGAAGGTCAGGCCCTCGGCGATGAGGTCGCTGATGCGCTCAAGCCCCAGGAAGCCGGCGTGCCCCTCGTTGGTGTGGAACACTTCGGGCGCCTCGGTGCCGGTGAGCTCGACGTAGCGGCCGACGGCGCGCACGCCCCCGATGCCGAGCAGCAGCTCTTGCAGCAGGCGGTGCTCGCCGCCGCCACCGTAGAGACGGTCGGTGACGCCGCGCAGGTCGTCGCCGTTGTCGGGGATATCGGTGTCGAGCAGCAGCAGCTCGACGCGGCCGACCTGCATCTTCCAGACGCGGGCGTGCAGGGCGCGCCCCTCGGGCAGCGCGAGGGTGATGCGCACCGCGGTGCCGTCGTGCTCTTTCAGCATCTGCATGGGCAGGCCGTCGGGGTCGAGTACGGGGTAGCTCTCTTTCTGCCACCCGTCGCGGTCGATTGCCTGGCGGAAGTAACCGGCGCGGTAGAACAGGCCGACACCGATGAGCGGGACACCCAGGTCACTCGCGCTCTTCAGGTGGTCGCCGGCCAGAATGCCGAGTCCGCCCGAATACTGAGGAATCGCGCTGGCGATGCCGAACTCAGGCGAGAAGTAGGCGATGCGGGCCGGGGCATCGGCGAGGCCCTGGTACCAGCGCGGCTCGCGGAGGTACGACTCGAGGTCGGCCACGAGGCGCTCGGCCTCGGCGATGAAGGCGCCGTCGTGGGCCAGCTCGTCGAGGCGGCTGGGCTCAACGGCGCCGAGCAGCGCGACGGGGTCGTGGTCGAGTTCGTTCCAGAGCACGGGGTCGATCGAGGCGAACAGGCGCCTCGTCGGCTCGTGCCACGACCAGCGCAGGTTCGCGGCGAGCTGGCCAACGGCGGCAAGCTCGGTCGGCAGGACAGTGCGGACGGTAAAACGGCGGATCGCCTTCACGCGGTAACTCCTCGGCCGGTGTCGAATGGGCGTGAGCCCAAGGGCCCAGCCTAAGCGAGGCCCGGCCGTTTCGGGAACCGGTTCCAGATTCGCGATCGATGGATGCGCATCCCCCGTTAACGCCGAACAGGACCGGTCTCGCGATTGGGGGGATGCGAGTCACGGTCCTGGTTCACGCGATCGCTCGGGTCGCCGCGTGACGTTCGGGTAAACACTGCGGATTCGGGTATTCCGCCGTATTCGATTTCCGAACATCACGTTACTCCGCGCCGCCGCGTTGGCAAGGGTAATGACAAGGATTCGCGTACCCCGGCCGGGGTACATTTTGTCCGCCCAAGTGCGGACACTCGTTCGGGGGTCACGCACACCCCCTCCCCACGCCGACGGTCGACGGGTACGGTCGAGGGGTGGCGAATGAGACGACGACCTTTACCGGACGCATCGGGCGCATCCCGATTCGTCACCTGAGCCCGCAGCAGCCCGAATTCCGCTGGCCGGCGAAAGCCGTCGTCGGCGAGGTCGTGCCCTTTGCGGCCACGATCTTCCGCGAGGGGCACGACGCCCTCGGCGCTGAGCTGCTGCTGACCTCGCCCACGGGCGTGACCACCACTCACCCGCTCACGATCGGCGCGCCCGGTACCGACCGCTGGCACACCGAGGCGCTCGTCGATACGGAGGGCGACTGGCACTGGCAGGTGCGCGCCTACGGCGACGACTGGGCGACGTGGATGCACGCGGCACGCGTCAAAATCGCCGCCGGTGTCGACGTCGAGGTCATGCTGCTCGCCGGCGCCGAACTGCTCGCGCGGGCGGGAAAGCTCGCGAAGGGCACCCCCTCGCAGCGCGTGCTCTCGAGCGCCCGAACGGCGATGCTGAAGACCACGAAGTCGCCGGCCGAGCGCCTCGCCGTCGCGAGCGACCCCCGCGTCGCGCGGGCCGTCGCCGAGCACCGACCGACGAGCCTCGAGACGCTGTCCGAGATCATTCCGCTGCGCGTCGAGCGCACCCGCGCCGGGGTGGGCGCCTGGTACGAGTTCTTCCCCCGCAGCGAGGGCGCGCGGCAGAAGAAGGACGGCTCGTGGGTGTCTGGCACCTTCCGCACCGCGCAGAAGCGTCTGCCCGCGGTGAAGAAGATGGGCTTCGACGTGCTCTACCTGCCGCCGATTCACCCGATCGGCACCATCAACCGCAAGGGCCCCAACAACACGCTCACGCCGGGGCCGAACGACCCGGGTAGCCCCTGGGCGATCGGCTCGGCCGCGGGCGGTCACGACGCGATCCACCCCGACCTCGGCACCGAGGCCGACTTCCGCGCCTTCGTCGCGGCGGTGGCCAAGAACGGCCTCGAGCTGGCCATCGACCTGGCGCTGCAGTGCGCACCCGACCACCCGTGGGTGACCGAGCACCCCGAATGGTTCACGACGCTGCCCGACGGCTCGATCGCGTACGCCGAGAACCCGCCGAAGAAGTACCAAGACATCTACCCGCTGAACTTCGACAACGACCCCGAGGGCCTGAGCGCCGAGATTCTGCGCATCGTCGTGCACTGGATCGAGCTCGGCGTGCGCATCTTCCGCGTCGACAACCCCCACACGAAGCCGCTGGGCTTCTGGGAGTGGCTGCTCGCCGAGGTGCGCGACCGCTACCCCGACGTGGTCTTCCTCGCCGAGGCGTTCACTCGCCCCGCGATGATGCAGTCGCTCGCAGCGGCCGGGTTCCATCAGTCGTACACGTACTTCACGTGGCGCAACACGAAGGGCGAACTCGAGGAGTACCTGACCGAGGTGTCACAGGTCACCTCGACTCACTTCCGCCCGAACTTCTTCGTCAACACGCCCGACATCTTGACTGAGTACCTGCAGTTCGGTGGCGTGCCCGCCTACAAGATTCGCGCCGCGATTGCCGCGACCTCGAGCCCGATCTGGGGCATGTACGCCGGCTACGAACTCATCGAAAACGTCGCGCGACCCGGCAGCGAAGAGAACATCGACAACGAGAAGTACGAGTACAAGCAGCGCGACTGGGCCTCAGCCGAGGCCGAGGGGCGCTCGATCGCGCCGTTCATCACCCAGCTGAACAGCATCCGCGCCGCTCATCCGGCGCTGCGCCAGCTGCGCAACCTGCGCGTGCACTGGAGCGACGACGACGCGATCCTCGTCTATTCGAAGGTCATGGATGCGCGCTTCACTGGCACCGGACGCCCCGACGGCGTCATCGTCGTCGCGAACGTCGACCCCCACTCGGTGCGCGAAACCACCGTGCACCTCGACCTGGCGGGGCTCGGGCTGGAACACGGGTCAACGTTTGATGTGACCGACCTGATTACCGGGGAGCGGTATCGCTGGGGAGCCGACAACTACGTCAGACTCGACGCCTTCCAGAACCCCGTGCACATTCTCCGCATCGACTACCCGAAGGGCGTGTGATGCCCAAGCTTCCGGCAACCACCATTCCGATCCTGCACCCCGAGCACCGACAGGCACTTGTCGACGCTCGCCACCCGAGACCCCACGACGCCCTCGGGCAACACGCTGTCGAGGGCGGCTGGGTGGTGCGCGTGCTGCGCCCCCTCGCATCGACCGTCACGGTCGAACGGGCCGACGGTACCCGCCACGCGCTCAGCCACGACGCCGACGGCCTCTGGCACGGGCTGCTGCCCGGCGGCCCGGCTGATGGCCAGGCCTACTCAGTGCATACCACGTACGACGGCGGCCCTGACTGGCACGCCGACGACCCCTACCGTTTCGTGCCGAGCGTCGGTGAAACCGACCTCTACCTGTGGGGCGAGGGCCGCCACGAGCAGATCTGGCAGGTGTTGGGCGCCCACCGCAAGCGCCACGAAGACGTCGACGGCACCGGCTTTGCCGTGTGGGCGCCGAACGCGCAGGCCGTGCGGGTGGTCGGCGACTTCAATAACTGGAACGGCGCCCTGTACGCCATGCGCCGCCTCGACGACACGGGGGTGTGGGAGCTGTTTATCCCCGGCCTCGGCGCCGGCTCGACGTACAAGTTCGAGATCTTGACGCCGGCCGGCCAGTGGGTCACCCGCGCCGACCCCATGGCGCGCTACACCGAGACGCCGCCCGCGACGGCGAGCATTGTCGGCGAGAGCAGCTACGAGTGGGGCGACGGCGACTGGATGACGGCCCGGGCCGCCCGCGACCCGCACAACGGGCCGATGAGCGTCTACGAGCTGCACCTGGGGTCATGGAAGCCGGGCCTCGGCTACCGCGACATCGCCGACCCGCTCATCGAGTACCTCGAGCACACGGGCTTCACGCACGTCGAATTCCTGCCGCTGGCCGAGCACCCCTACGGCCCCAGCTGGGGCTACCAGGTCACGGGCTACTTCGCCCCGACCTCGCGCTTCGGCCACCCCGACGACCTGCGTTACCTGATTGACCGCCTGCACCAGGCGGGCATCGGCGTGATCATGGACTGGGTTCCGGCCCATTTCCCGAAAGATGAGTGGGCTCTCGGTCGCTTCGACGGCGTGGCTCTGTACGAGCACCCCGATCCGCGGCGTGGAGAGCACCCCGACTGGGGCACGTACATCTTCGACTTCGCCCGCAGCCAGGTGCGCAACTTCCTCGTCGCGAACGCGCTCTACTGGCTGGAAGAGTTCCACATCGACGGCCTGCGCGTCGACGCGGTCGCGAGCATGCTGTACCTCGACTACTCGCGCGCCGAGGGTGAGTGGCTGCCGAATCAGCACGGGGGCCGCGAGAATCTCGAGGCGATCGCCTTCCTGCAGGAGGCGACGGCAACGGCCTACAAGCGCGTGCCGGGCATCATCATGATCGCCGAAGAGTCAACCTCGTACCCGGGCGTCAGCCGCCCGACCGATTCCGGCGGGCTCGGCTTCGGCATGAAGTGGAACATGGGCTGGATGCACGACACGCTGTCGTACTTCCAGCGCAACCCCATGTGGCGATCGCACCACCACGGCGAGATCACCTTCAGCTTCCTGTACGCGTTCAGCGAGAACTTCATGCTGCCGATCAGTCACGACGAGGTCGTCCACGGCAAGGGTTCCCTCCTGCACAAGATGCCCGGCGACCAGTGGCAGAAGCTCGCCAATGTGCGCGCCTACTTCTCGTTCATGTGGGCGCACCCCGGCAAGCAGCTGCTGTTCATGGGCCAAGAGTTCGGGCAACCCAGCGAGTGGAGCGAAGAGCGCGGCCTCGACTGGTGGATTCTCGACCAGCCCGTGCACCAGGGCCTTCTCGGCCTCGTACGTCAGCTGAACCGCGTCTATCGCGACTCGCCCTCGCTCTGGCAACGCGACAACACCCCCGACGGTTTCGAGTGGTTGGAGGGGGGCGATGCGGGCAACAACGTCATCGCCTTCGTGCGCCGCGGCGACGATGGCACACCGACCGTGTGCGCCTTCAACTTCAGTGGGAACCCCGTCGGGCCCTACCGCCTCCCGCTCCCCCACGCCGGCCGCTGGCGCGAGGTCGTCAACACCGACGCGACCGAGTACGGCGGTTCGGGCGTCGGCAACTTCGGCGCCGTCGAGGGAGACACCACCCCGTGGGGCGGTCAGCCGGCCTCGGTCGAGCTCACCTTGCCGCCGCTCGCCGGCCTCTGGCTGCAGCCCGAGTAGACCCCGAAACGCCGATGGGGCCCGCGCACATCACGCGCGGGCCCCGTCGTTGTCGTCGGCTCAGTAGAGCAGGTTCGTCAGCTGCCGACGGGCGGCGACGACGCGCGGGTCCTCGGCTCCGACGAGCGCGAAGAAGTCGAGCA
>DASSWY010000122.1:0-10790 GCA_035704325.1 Microcella sp.
TGGTGCAGGTACCGCTTGCTGGTGACGGGGTTCAGCGAGTCGATCTGCTGTTCCATCTTCAGCATGTTGAGCGTCGTGACGCCGAGAATCTGCGTCTCGCCGCGCTGGAAGATCGCCGAGCCGTGTACGCGCGGGATGACCTGCACTTCGGCGTCGAGCGCGCGGATGTCGGCAAGGCCGCGGCCGTCGATGCGCACGCCCTCGGTGAGCACGCGGTTACGCATGATCTTCTTCGAGACGCCCTTGTAGGCAGCACCAAACTGCGCGAGCGCCGAGTCGGGCAGCTCGCCCGCGGCGACCTTCTGCTCGATCTCGCCCTTGACGCGAGCCTTCAGCTCGTCGTCGGCGTTCTGACGCTCGACCTTGTCGGCGATCTGGTACACACGGGCCAGTTCGTCGTGCGCGATGCCGTCGACCGCCGCGTACAGCTCGTCGCTGTAGTTGAGGAAGACGGGGTACTCGCGCACCTCCTTGGCGCTCTGCGCGGCCAGCTCGGCCTGGGCCTTCACCAGCTGGGCGAGGAACGGCTTCGCCGCCTCGAGACCCTCGGCGACGACGGCCTCGCTCGGCTTGATGGCGCCGGCCTGGATGTGACCCCAGCTCGACTCGGTGGCCTCGGCCTCGACCATCATGATCGCGACATCTTCGGTGCCATCGGCCTTCGTGACGACGCGACCGGCGACGGTCAGGTCGAACACGGCGTCAGCGAGCTGTGAGTGCTTCGGGAACGCGACCCACTGGCCGGTGCCGTCCTGGCGCGGCATGAGCGCCATACGCACACCGGCGATCGGGCCGCTGAACGGCAGACCCGAGATCTGCGTCGAGGCGCTGGCGGCGTTGATCGCGAGCGCGTCGTAGAACTCGTCGGGGGCGATCGACATCACGGTGATGACGATCTGCACCTCGTTGCGCAGACCTTCGACAAACGAGGGGCGCAGGGGACGGTCGATCAGACGGCAGACGAGGATCGCCTCGGTCGAGGGGCGGCCCTCACGACGGAAGAACGAGCCGGGGATCTTGCCCGCAGCGTACGAACGCTCTTCGACGTCGACGGTGAGCGGGAAGAAGTCGAAGCCCTCGCGGGGGTGCTTGCCGGCGCTCGTCGCGCTCAGCAGCATCGTCTCCTCGTCGAGGTACGCGGCAACGGCACCCTGCGCCTGCTGCGCAAGACGACCGGTTTCAAAACGGATGGTGCGGGTGCCGAACGAACCGTTGTCAATAACGGTCTCGGCGGCCTTGATTTCGGGACCTTCCACGAGGTCTCACTCCTTTGCGTTTCTCGCGCCGCGCATCCGACAAGCGCGTCAGAGACGCGATCAGGATGCGCGGCGCACCGCACGAGGCAAGCAGGCAGGAAGGGACGATCGGCGGGATTCGCCGCCGGTGTCTGTTCTGGCCAACAGTAGACATCCACCGTTCGAGATGAACGGGAGAACTCCACCGGTGACCAGCTTCGAGCCGGCCTGCTGCGCACGGTATTCACTTATCGACGCGAGTGCGTCAACCCTCAGGCTATCAGGGGCGGATGCGCGGCTCTAGTAAGCGACACGAGCAGCTCGTCGCCATCGCGTCGCGAGCGCGGCCGAGTGCGCCCCCGTCAGGAGTCAGCGGGCTCCGGCGGCGGCCCCGGCTCGTCGCTGACGGTCACGCCGACCCGCGCCGCAAAGAACTCGACACGCACGGGGTCGATGCGCCCGTCGACGCGAATCACCGGCGCCCCGTGGGCGAGCACCCACACCACGGGCCGTCGCTGGCCCTCAACAATCCAGCGGCCGATCGTGATCCCGTCGTGAAACGGCACCTCCGAGGCACCAAAGGGGCCCCGCACCACGAGGGCCTCCCCGTCAGAGCGGAGGCTTGAGCGCAGACGCACCGTGACGACCGCGAGCGCGGCGACCATCACGGCGTAGGCGGCGCCCACCGTTACCTGGGTGACGAGCCGCAGCGCGCCGTCGACGATGTCGGTGAGCACGGCGGCCGAGCCCAGCACCACAACCACCGTCGCCCACGCCAGGCGTGAGCCCCACCGGCCGACGCTTGCACGCACGACGAGCACGGGGCGCGGCCGAGGGTCGCTCACGGGGCGACCGCCTCGGCGCGGTCGGGGCGATCGATGGCGGCGTCGAGCATCCGCTCGGGGCCGGTGCAGCGCGCCTCGGCGCGCGCCCGGCTCGCGGGGTCGGTGATCAGCGCGAACGGGTCGTACGCTGCGTCGGTACGCCAGACCGCGGCAAAAACTGCAAGCTCGGGCAAGGGCGACACCGGATGCCCGGTCGCCGCAATGCAGGGAAGCTGCGTCGTGCGCGTAAAGGTGTGTGCCCACGGCGCCTCGACGGCGTGGATGCGGGCATCGTTGCGCGTGCGCACCGGGAATCGCGCGTAGCAGCGATAGGTCGCAACATCGATCTCGTAGTTCTCGCGCGGAGTCTCGACATCGACTGCGCTGAAGTCGAGCCGTTGGCCCTCGTCACTCGTGCGAACGCCGGGAAACCCGAGGGTGCCGATGCACGCAGCGACGGCCGCCGCCCACTCACGCCCCACGACGAAACGCTCGACGCTCTCTTCAGGCAGCGTGACCGGACCCCAGTTGTTGCGGAGGAAGCCGGCAAGGCGGTCGAGCATTGCCTCGTGCACCTCGAGGACGACACGGTCGCGGTCACGCAACAGCGCGTCGAGCCCGGGGGGCGACGAGGGCGCCGGCGCACAGCCAGCGAGCAACGTCGCAAGGGCGGCCATTGCGGCCGCCGCGGTCGAACGGCGCATAGCGCTCACGCTCGCACAGGGTGCCGCACGGTCGCTGAGAGCCGACGGGCGCAGCGTCCGACCCCGCGAGCGTCGAGCTAACGAACGATGCGACGCGACCGGACGCGGTCGCGCAGCATCGCGACCGCGGTGACGACGGCGCCGACCGTGAGGAAAGCGACGAGCACAATGGCCAGACTTCCGACGAGGCCCACGTACCCGCCCTGCACGCGCGGGTCAACAAAGTCGTACGGATACCAGTCGACGAGTGCACCACGCGCGAGCGTGATCGCGAGAAACGCCACCGGAAAGGCAAGCCCGATGAGCGGCGTCACCCACCGCACGGGGCGAGACGAGCGCACCACGGCCCACTCGACGACCGCCAGCGCGGGAAACACCGTGTGCAGCAGCTGGTTGACGAGCTCGCCGCTCGGACCCGCGGTGCCGCCCAGCAGCGTGGCGTGCAGCACCGCTGCGACGCCGAGCCCCGTCAACGCCATTGCGCGCAGGTGCACTCCCACCCGGCCGTCACGGCCACGAGCGGCGCCGAGCAGCATCAGGATGCTCGTGAATGCCACGCTCAGAATCGTGAATTGCCCGAGGTAGTTGCCGAGGTCAATGCCGCCGGTGGCGCGCAGTGTGCCGGCGATATCCGCGGCGAGGATCGCAAGCCCGCCAGCCCCGAGAGCCGCGCGCGCGAGGCGGACGGTCCGGCTGCTCAACACCCGAGTCATCGTGCCAGAGATTGCGCCGGAAACCACGAAGGCCGCCACCCGAACAGTCGGGGGCGGCCTTCACAGAAGAAGTTCGCGGTGTCGATCGACTAGCGGCGCAGGCCCAGTCGCTCGATCAGCGAGCGGTAACGCTCGATGTCGATATCGGCCAGGTAGCCCAGCAGACGGCGACGCTGGCCCACGAGCAGCAGCAGGCCACGACGTGAGTGGTGGTCGTGCTTGTGCTGCTTGAGGTGCTCGGTCAGCTCTTTGATGCGGTGCGTCAAGATCGCGACCTGGACCTCAGGGGATCCGGTGTCACCGGGATGGGTAGCGTACTCGTCGATGATCGCCTTCTTGGCGGTGGTGTCCAGTGCCATAGAGGTGACCCCCTTCTCTGCTCGTTGCGCGGCGCACACAGCCGGATGCTGTGGCTCTCTTTCTCCGCGGCCGTCGTGACGGCAACCGCACAAGACTACCAGCAGGCGCCGTGCGGCAACGACCTGGAAGAATTCGACGAAGGGAGGCTCCGACGTGACACTTACGATCATCCTCGACGTCGTGCTCATCATCGCCATCGTCGGTGGCCTCGTGCGCGGGGCGCGAGCCGGCTTCGTCTTCACCCTCGGAGCCACGGTCGGTGCCGTGGTGGGAGCCGTTGCTGCCGTGCTGCTCGTGCCGCTCGTGAGCGGGTGGGTGCCCGACCCCGTCTGGCGGCCGGTGGCCGCGCTCGGCATATTGTTCGTGCTGATCACCGCCGGGTTGAGTCTCGGTGAGGTGATCGGCCACGCACTGCGTCGCGGCGTCGTGAAGTCTCTGCGCCCGCTCGACCGCGTCGCCGGCCTTGTCGCCGGGGGCGTCGTCGCGGTCTTGGTGATCGCGCTCGCCGGGTCCACGGTGACGGCCCTCGGCATCCCCGTTATCTCATCGACCACGGCGAACTCGGCCGTGCTGCGCACCATTGACCGACTCACCCCTGACCCGGTCGCGCGGGCCATCGCGGACCTGCGCGGCGCGGTCGTCGATCAAGGCATCCCCCGCATCGCCGAAGCGTTCGGAACCGCGGGGCCCGTGTCGCCGCCTGCCATCGATGCTGGCAGCGCGGCACTGACCGAGGCCGCTCTCTCAGTCGGCCGCGTCACGGGTGCCGCCTACGCGTGCGGACAAATACAGTCGGGCACGGCCTTCGTGATCGGACCCGATCGTCTGCTCACCAACGCGCACGTGGTTGCGGGCGTCGACACCCCGCTCGTCGAACTTCCGGGAGCGGGCGCGCGCGAGGGCCGCATCGTCTACTTCGACCCGCAACAAGACATCGCGGTAATCGCCATCGACGGGCTCGATGCCCGGGTGTTGCCGACCGCCTCCACCCTCGAGCGGGGCGACGTGGGCGCCGTGCAGGGGTATCCGTTCGGCGGGCGATTCCAGTCGAGCGGCGCCGAGGTGGTGAGCGTCGGTGAGATTTCTGCCGAGTCGATTGATGGCTCGAGCCGCGCGCAGCGCGACTCGTACACGCTCGCCGCAACCGTCAACCCCGGAAACTCGGGCGGACCACTGTTGACTCTCGATGGCGCCGTGGCCGGCATGATCTATGCCAAAGCGCAGCTGCGGGACGACATTGGCTACGCGCACACGATGGCCGAGCTTGATCCGGTGATCACGGCCGCCCCCACCCTCAACGACAGCGTCGAAAGCGGGAGTTGCCGTCTCTAGGCCGGGACCTTTGACCCTGGCAGGCCACCGCCGATCGCTTCACGATGGATGGCACGACCCAGGCGAGGAGAACACGATGAATATCGGCACCGATGACGTCATGGTCATGACCGTCGACGAGTGCTGGCAGCGTCTTCGTGACGCCACGCTCGGCCGTATCGCGGTCAGTGCCGCTGGCGTGATCGACATTTTTCCGGTCAACTTCGTCGTCGATGAGCAGCGCAGGCTGCTGTTTCGCACGGCGCCAGGGACGAAGCTACTCGAACTCGCGATCAACGATCGAGTGGCGTTCGAGGTCGACGACCACGATGCGACCGACGCCTGGAGCGTCGTGCTGAAGGGCCGAGCCGAACGCGTCGAGAAGCAAAGCGACATCGACCGAGCCGAAGCACTGGGCCTCGCGCCCTGGATTCCGACCCTCAAGTATCGCTGGGTACGCATTCACCCCGACGAGATCACCGGGCGCCGGTTCGAGCGTCGCCCCGAACCCGAGAGGTTTTAGCGGCGCAACGCTGACCGTGTGCGGTTCGCTCGGTCGCGCGCGGGGGTGGCTGATCAGGCGTTGATGCAGTACGGGCACGCAGCCCCCACCGCCCAGGCCTCCTGCGGCGCCATTCTCTGGCCAGGGTTGCCCGCGACGACGGCGAAGTCGGGCACGGCTTCAGTGACCACCGAACCCGGGGCAATGTAGGCGCCCTCCCCCACACGCAGGCCATCCATCACGATGGCCCCCGCCCCGATCGCGGCGCGCGAGGCGATGAGCGAGCGGGCACCAATGACGGCGCCCTGGCCGATGGATGCGCCCATTCCGATCACGACCGACTCTCCGACTGCGGCGAGCCGGTTCACGTTCGCGGCGCAGTCGATGCGGGTGTTCGAGCCAATGACCGCGCCAGCGTTGACGTATGCCATGTGGCCGACGACCACGGTCGACGCCAGCGTGGCGGTGGGGTCAGCGATCCAGACGGGGTTGGCGAAGCCGAGCGTATACGCGGCGTGCAGCGCTCGAAAGCGATGCTGCGCCGAGGCGACGCCCACGATGCTGCCGAGATCGAGGTCGGTCGGCGTCGGGTCGTAGTGCAACCCCGGCAGCGTGGCGTCGGCACTGCCAATGTTGTCGATCGCCGTCACGCCGAGGCCGAGGCGGCGGGCGCTCTCGACGACATCCCACGCGTAGGGGCTCGCAACGCCGACGATGGCGACGGTTTCAGGCATGGCGAAAGCCTAGGGGCGCGGAGTGCGGTGCGCGGGATTCAGGATTCGAGCGCGCCGCGCACGACCGAGTCGCCCGAGTGTGCCGGGTCACCGTCGAGCGGCTCAGCGCTGACGTCTACCACCGAGTAGCGCTCGAGGTCGACGCCCGCAGGAATCACGAACTCACCGTTGGCGTCGGCGAGCAGGCCGAGACTAATCAGGCCATCAACCTCGGGCGTCAGCAGCCACACTTCGTGGACCGCACCAGAGACCGCGGGTGCGTCGATGTCGATGCGCACGACGCGTTCACCGTCGGCTCGCTCAACAATTTCGGCCGCGCCGGTTGATCCCGCCCAGGCGGGTAGTGCCTCGAGGCTCGCCGATGCGAGCACGGTGTCGCTCGCGCGCGGGGCGAGTGCCTGCCAGCCGACAGCGATGCCGGCGACGAGTGCCGCAGCAGCGGCGGCGGCAACGAGGGGCGTCACGAAGCGACGGATTCCTGAGCGACGCGCTCGCGCATCCGCCAGTGACGCGACGGGCGCTGCGGGCGGTGCCTCAGCAGCGGCGGGGCGCGCGTCGAGAGCGGCGTCCGAATCGGCGGGCATGAGTGGGTCGCGCCGGAGCGCCGGCCCCAGGCCGGTCTCGCGGTGCACGCTCTGCCAGACGCGTGACGGCGGGCTTTGCAGCGAGGTCTCGCCGAGCGTCGATCGCGCGACCGACACGGTGGCGGTCATGCGCGCCAGCTCGTGCTGGCAGCGGCCACACTCGCGCAGATGCTCGTCGGCGGCGCGGTCGAGCGCTTCTCCGAGTGCTCCGAGCGCGAGCGATCCGGTGTCACAGTGCTGCTCCATGACTCACCTCCAATCGGCTTCTCAGTCGAGCCAGGCTTCTCTTGATGTGGGATTTCACTGTTCCGATCGGCATGTCGAGCCGGTCGGCAATTTGTGTGTGCGTCAGGTCGTCGAAAAAGGCGAGCCGGACCACGGTCTGCGGTTCAGGGTCAAGCTTGGCGATCTCGTCGGCGATCAGTAGCCGCTCGGCGATGCCCGCCTCGGGTGACGGGTGGCTGTCGTCGATGGTGACCGCGCCGAGCTGATCGGCCAGTGCACGCTGTCGGGCGCGTGCTGCGTGCGTGTCGGCGATGGTGTTGCGGGTGATGCCGACGAGCCAGGCGGGTACAGCCGCCCGTGTTGGGTCGAACCCGGCTCGCCCCTGCCACGCCTTGACGAAAACCTTCTGGGTCACGTCTTCGGCGTCGGACGTGTCGCCGAGCGAGCGCATCGCGAGCGAGTAGACCAGCGACGACCACTCGCGGTAGGCGTCCGCCAGCGCTCGTTCATCGCCGGCCAGAAGCCGGCGCCCGATGTCGGTCGCGTCGTCGGTTGCGGTCGCCACGATCGATCGGGTCTCCTTCGGCGCCGGATGAACGGGGCGAGCCCCGTCGGACGCCGTCATGCTAGCGGGTGAACCCGTCACGACACCTTTTCCGCAGTCACGATGTAGTTGTCGGTGTAAGAGCCGGCGTTTCGGTCGAAGCTGCCGCCGCAGGTGACGAGCTTTACGAGCTCCGGCCCGTCTTTCGCGAACACCTGGTCGAGTTGCACCTCGGCTTTAGGAATGCGCTCGACGCCGAGAACTCGGTACGTGTGCACAACACCCGCTGCGTCGATGATGGTGACGTCCGCACCCACCTGCGCATCGCGCAGACGAGAGAACGGACCCACTCCCTGCCCTGGGAAGTCGACGTGTGCCGCAATCACCGTTGTTCCCTCTTCACTGTCCGGGCCAGGGCCATAGCGGTACCAACCTGCGACATCGACGTCCTCGGGAATTTCCATGAGGTTGGCGTCGTCGACACCGACGTCGGTCACCGACATGTCGATATCGAGAGACGGTACCGACACGCTCACTGGAGCCGTCGGAAATTGCGGCTGATTCTCCAGGCTTCCGGAAGTGATCGGCACGTCAATCGCGGGTCTGTTCGCCTGGGCCGGCGCCTCGGCTGATGGCGCCGGTTCCGGCGTCTCAACCGGTTCCGCAGTGGGGGCGGTCGCGCATCCAGAAAGAACGAGGAGGCTAACGGCCACCACTGCGGTCGCCGTTAGCCCCCTCATCATGATGCTGGTGTTGCTCTCTTCAGACTTACTTGCTCGAAACGGTCGCACGACGGGCGATGATACCCGCGGCGGCCAGGAGCGCGATCAGAAGAGCAGCGCCACCCACGAGGGCGCCAGTGTTGTTCTCCGCAACCAGGCCAGCGGCACCACCGGGGATGCCGTCAACGGCAGCAGCGCCGACCTCGATGGTCTGGATGTAGAACGTCGCCGTCTCGTCTGCAAGCGAGCCCACAGCGTAAACGATCGTGTTCACACCCTCAGTGATGTTCACGTCGGCCGGGCCGATGGCCGGCTCTTGAGTACCCGCGGCCGCAACGAACGCCGAGTAGGTGTCAACCGGGACGTCGGTCGAACCCTGCTGACCGTTGGTCACGCCAACGAACTCGCTACGCGCGTCGTTGATGAAGACGTCAACTGCAGGAGCCGCAGCGGCGTGGCGAACCGTGAGGCGACCCTCGCCCGCGGCAGTCTCGGTCACGTCGTTGACGAAGGGGCTGAGAGCCGGGGCGCCTTCAGCATCGAGGTGGGCGACAAGCGAGATGCTGAGGCCCGCCTCGGGGACGGTCACGGCGTTCTCACCCGTGGCGTCGATCACAGGCTCATCCACACCGAACTCGGCATCAGCTGCGTACACCTGGATGTCATAGTCACCTGCCGGCAACTGCAGCGGGCCAGCAACATCCGAAGGCTCGAAGTCTTCGAGCGTCAGGTCCTCGCCCACGTAGACGTCGACGGTGGGGCCGGGGATGCCGTGCACAACGTAGATGTCCGACGTTTCGGCAGCGGTGGCGTTCGCCGGGGTGGCGAGGCCGAGCGTGGCGAGAGCGGCGACGCCGACGCCCGCGAGAATACGGTTACGCATAGTTCCTCCTACTGTGGTTCCCCGATCGGGGAGAATTCCCCGTGATCGGGGGTCAGGCGGAATTGCCTTCACTGGATACTTCCGATTGACCCTGGCCGTTGGATGCGGTGTGGGCTGGCAGATACCCGACAGAAGGCTGGAAGCAGCCTGACTAGAGAAAGAACGGTGCGAGCGCGGTCGCGCTGACCACGATGCCCGCAACCCACAGCACGAGATTGACCCCGCCGAGCGTGAGGCCCGCGATCGCGAGCCCCCGACCCCTGGTGTATCCGTTGCCTGTTTCGCGAATACCGCGGCCGCCCATGATGCCGCAGACGGTCAGGAGCGCGGCGTTCAGGACGAACACAACCGTGAAGACTACGAGTGCCGACGACAACGATCCGGTGCCCGCCCCGAGGCTGGCCCCGACCGTCGCGCCGACCAGATTGCCGGTCACCGAGACGACAAAGGGCGCAAGCCCCGTCACGAACGCCCACGTCGCCGCCGTGCTGCGCTCGGCGGGCGGCCGCGCGGGGCGGGGCCGAGTGCGTCGCGGCTGCTCTGTGACCGCCTCGCGCGGCGCATCCGACGGGGTGCCGTCACGCGCCGAGACGGCGGACGCGTCTGTCACTGCCGTGGCGCTCTCGACGGGCGCGGGAGCATCCATCACGATCGTCGACAGATCGCTGGCGTCTGGCGTGCCGACCCTCACCGGCGCGCTGACGGGTGAGCTCGACGAGTGTGTGGCCGCCTGGGCACTCACCGGCGGGCTAAGCGAGTGCTCGTCGCGCGGGTGGACGGACGCCGAGGGCGGCGGCGCGCTCGGCGGCGCAGAGTACGGAGCACCGCACTGCGTGCAAAAGCGGACGCCCGAGCGAAGAGTCGCGCGGCACGATGTGCACTGCAGCATGCGCGAGCCCCTCCCCCACCTTGGCGTCGCGGCAATGGCGACACGTCTCAGCGTATTGACGTGCACCGGCACGCCGCGCGCCCCCGTTCGCGGGGGCGGCCCACACCGGCGAAAAAAAGGCTTGACCTCGGTGGATGCGCGGCGCACCATGGAAACAGATCAACTCGCCGCCCAGGAGCGCCGGAGGCATCGCCCCGCCACTGGGCGGCGAGTCTGTTAACAAGGGCGACTAGCCCGAGCGCACACCCGGAGCCGCAAGCCGGTGCCGAGCGTCAGCCACCCGAGCGAGCAACGCCTGCTCGTCGAGCTGAGCTCCGATGCGGTCACGACCGGCGATGACTCGCTGGCGTGCGTAGGCCAGCTGCGTTGCATCGCGAATGAACGCGTGCATGACCGGACCCAGCCCCACGCCCTTCGCCCACACTTCGGCTGTGCGGCGGCCGCTGCGGCTCGACAGCATCGCCACCTCTTGTGGATGGAACCAGCCGACGGCCGCATACTCGGCGAGGCGCTCACCGATCAGGCGGCCCTCCTGCGCGCGCAACATCGTGACGATGGCG
>DASSWY010000129.1:0-2400 GCA_035704325.1 Microcella sp.
CTGATCGGCGCCGCCGCGGCCACCGCCGTTGTCGTTGGCCTCATCGCCTGGGCGATCGCCGGCGACGACTGAGCCTGACTCTGCACGCAGCCTGGGTGTCCGACTCGCCGATTTGGGTTCCCAGCGACGCGGGGTCATCATAGTAGGCGATGTCCACCATCCGCGAATTCACCGTTGAGCGCACGCCAACGGCCGCGCTCCCGGTCATCAAGCCCCTGCTCGGGTGGCGCGTTCTCGTGCCCCGCGGGGGCAAGTGGGGCGACGGAATTTCCGCTCAGTTGCGCGCGCTCGGCGCCCAGCCGGTGATCGCGCCGCTCATCAACTTCGCCCGCCCCGAAAACCCCGAGTTGCTCGTCGCCGCGCTCGGGCGCCTGCAAGAGGGCCGCTACGACTGGCTCGTTGTGACGAGCGCCACCACGGTCGACGTGCTCGTCGGCCACGGCGTGCGCCTGCCCGAGTCGACGCGTGTCGCCGCCGTCGGTGAGACGACCGCCCAGGCCCTGCAGCTGGCCGGTTATCGGGTGGATGCTGTGCCCAGCGATCACTCGGCGCGCGGCCTCGTGAAGGAATGGCCGGGCGGCGCCGGGGTCAGCGCTCTCATTCCGCAATCGGAGATTGCGGAAGCGACCCTCGTGCAGGGTCTCGCCGAGCAGGGCGTCGACGCCGAGTTCGTGGGCGCGTACCGCACGGTCGGGGTGAAGGCTCCCGCCGAGGTCGTCGCCGACGTGGCCGGCCGCCGTATCCGCGCGATCCTCGTCAGCTCGGGCAGTGTGGCCCGCCAGGTGGCCGAGCAGTTCAGCCCCCTACCGAGCGAGGCCGTCGTTGTCTGCATCGGCCCCCGCACCGCGTTCGACGCCCGCGCCGCGGGCCTCGCCGTGCACCGCATCGCGGAAGACCGCTCGAGCTCATCCCTCGTGCGAGCCCTCGCCGAATACGCGATGGACCCGGACGACGCCCACCCGCCGGTCATCAGCTAGGGCGTGTTGATCAAGAAGGTGCGGGGTGGCCAGCCGCCGCGAGTTGCGCGGGAGAATGGGCGTGTGAAGATCCAGGTGCTGCATATCGAGGATTGCCCGAATTGGCAGGAGGCGGGCGATCGAGTACGGCTGGTGCTCGACTCGATCGGACGGGGCGATGTTCCGGTGGAGTTCGTGTTGATCCGCACCGAGGCTGAGGCGGTGAGCTCTGGTTTCGCGGGCTCGCCCACGATTCTTCTGGACGGTCAGGACTTGTTCCCGTCCCAGGGGAACACTGCCGACTTGGCGTGCAGGGTCTATCTGACCGAGCGCGGCTTTGCGGGTGCGCCGACGGTGGGACAGCTTGAGCGCACGCTGCAGGAGCGCGAAGCGCTCAGCGGAGATCGGTCTTGATCCAGATCAGCGCCGCGGCGAGGCTGACGGCGGCTCGGTAGTTGCGGGCGAGTTTGTCCGAGCGCATCGCGATGCCGCGCCACTGCTTGAGACGGTTGAAGCAGCGTTCTACGACGTTGCGTCCCTTGTAGCGTTCCTTCTGCTTGTCGCCGAAAGCGATCGGCCGGCCCGGCTTCTTGCGGCGGTGCGCGATCTGGTCGTCCCGCTCGGGGATGGTCGCCGCGATCCTCCGGTCGCGGAGCCAGGCGCGGTTCGCCCTTGAGGGGTACCCCTTGTCGGCGAGCACCCGGTCGGGGCGGGTGCGGGGGCGGCCCTTCCCGTCGCGGGGAACGCGGATGTTCTCCAGCACCGCGCTCATCATCGTGGTGTCGTTGATGTTCCCGGCGGTGATCATCATGCTCAGCGGCCGGCCGCGGCCGTCGCAGACCAGGTGCAGTTTGGTCGTCAGCCCGCCGCGGGAGCGTCCGATCCCGTGATCAGGCGGCTCGGACCACGGATTCTTGTGATTCGGCACAGCCCCCTGTGTCCCGGGCGAGGGTCGCGCCGTGCTGATGCACGCGCGCGATCGTGGAGTCGATCGAGACGACCCAGTCGATTTCCCCAGCGGCGTCGGCCTGCTTCTGCACCTCGGTGAGCAGCTTCTGCCAGGTGCCGTCCCCGGCCCACCGGTTGAACTGCTTGTAGATCGAGTTCCACTTCCCGAACCGTTCCGGAACGTCACGCCACGGCGCACCGGTCCGGTACTTCCACGCCATCCCCTCGATAGCGAGCCGGTGATCCGTCCACGGCCGCGACCGACCGGTCACCGTCGGCATCAACGGCTCCATCACGGCCCACACCTCGTCAGAGATCTCCTGTCGCGTCACCGTTCAAGACTCACCCACCGAGGAGCGGAACCTCTTGATCAACACGACCTAGGCCGTCGTCCGCGCGCGATGCGCGGTGCCGTCAGCGCCGGTGCGCGGGGTGCTGGTAGCGCGATTGCACGCGCCGCCCCTCGAGCTCGAGCAGTTCGAGGATGCGCCGAACG
>DASSWY010000136.1:0-2971 GCA_035704325.1 Microcella sp.
CCGCCCTGACCGAACTGGTCGTACAGGCGCGGCTCGTCGAAGATCTGCAGGCCACCGATCGTCGAGGTGATGATGACGAAGATGAGGGTCGGGCGCAGCTGCGGGATGGTGATCGAGAAGAAGCGGCGAATCGGGCCGGCCCCGTCGATGGCGGCGGCCTCGTAGTAGTCGCGCGGGATCGCCTGCATGGCGGCGAGCAAGATGAGTGCCGTGTAGCCGGTCCAGCGGAAGTTGACCATGGTGGCGATCGCGAAGTGACTCGCGAGGGCGTCGGAATGCCAGCCGATGGGGTCAATGCCGACATTGCCGAGCAGCGTGTTCACGAGCCCGTACTGGTCGCCAAACATGTTGCTGAAGATCAGGGTGACGGCGACGGGGGCGACGACGAAGGGCAGCAGCACGCCCATGCGCCAGAAGGTCTTGGCGCGCAGGTTCTGGTCGAGCACCGCGGCGACGACGAGGGCGAAGGCGACCTGCGGCACGGCCGAAATCAGGAAGATCGAGAAAGTGTTGCGCAGCGCGACCCAGAACGGGGTCTGCTGCAGCACGAAGGCGAAGTTGTCGAGGCCGACGAAGTCGCCCTGGCCGCCGATGAGGTTCCACTCGTGCACGCTCACCCACGCCGTGTAGACGAGGGGGAAGAGGCCGGTGATCGCGAACAGGATGAAGAACGGCGAGATGTAGAGGTACGGCGAGAATTTCACGTCCCAGCGCGACAGCTTCTGCGAGAACGCGAGGCGGCGCACCGGGCGCTCGTCGACGGCGACGGCGGTCATGGCGGCTCCTTCAGTAAGTGCGGGGTGGGGTGGGGGTGCCGCTGTCGCGTTCGCGACGCGGCACCCCCGATGGTGAGCGGATGCTCGGTGCGGCTCGTTAGAGCGCGTTCACCTCGTCGACCCACTGCTGCCACGACTCGTCGATCGTGTGGGTGGCGTCGACATCAACGCGGGTCAGCGCTCGCTGCATCGCGTCGTTGATGGGGAAGTACTTCACGCTCTTGAAGGGCGCGACGTCGATCGCTTGCGAGCGGTCGATCAGGATCTCGCCGACGGGCGCGTCGTTGAAGTACGGGTTGGTGGCGCCGGTGAGCGCCTCGCTCTCGTAGGCCTCGACCTGGCTCGGGAAGGTGCCGGCCGCGGCGAACGCGGTGAGCTGCTGCTCGGGGGCGGTCAGCCAGGCGGCAAGCTTCGTCGCCTCGTCGATGTTCTGGCCCTGGGCGGGAACGGTCAGGTACGAGCCGCCCCAGTTGCCGCCGCCACCGGGGAAGACGTTGGCGATGTCCCAGCCCTCAACCTCGGGGGCGTTGCCCTCGATGACACCGAGCATCCAGCCCGGGCAGAGCATGGTGGCGAAGGCGCCGTTGGCAAGCCCGGCGAACCAGTCGTCGCTCCACTGGCCGAGCTTGGCCGACAGGGTCGCGCTGTTCTCGAGCACCTCGGTGTAGATCTCGCGAACCTCGTCGTTTTCGGTCGCGATGACGGTGCCGTCGGCCTCCTCGTACGCGTACTCAACCTGGTTGATCATGCCCTGGTAGGTGGCGCCAGCCGAGTCGTACCACGCCTGGCCGGTCGCGTCGACGTACTGCTGGCCGACACCGAAGTAGGTGTCCCAGTCGCCTTCGAGCAGTTCGGCGACCTCGTCGCGATCGGTCGGCAGGCCGGCGGCTTCGAACAGGTCGGCGCGGTAGCAGACGGCCTCGGGGCCGATGTCGGTGCCGTAGGCGACGAGGCGTCCGTCGGCGTCGGTGGCAGCGGCGGTCTTCCAGTCGACCCAGCGGTCGGCGACGGTGGGGTCGCTCAGGTCGGCGAGCTTGTCGCTGTACTGCATCATCTCGGCGAACCAGTCGACCTCGACGGCTTCGATGTCGGCGAGGCCGCTGCCGGCGCCGAGCTTGGTGAAGAAGTTGTCGCGGGCCTCGTTCGAGGTGGCGGCGCGGTTGTGCACGATCGTCACGCCGGGGTTCTCGGCCTCGTACTGGGCGAAGAGCTCGTCGGTGTAGCCGAAGTCGTTGAACGTGGCGACGGTCAGGGTGATGGGGTTGTCGGCCGAGGCCGGCTCTCCGCCGGAGCCGGCGGTGTCTGCCGTGCCGGCGCAGCCGGTGGCGAGAAGGGCGAATGCGGCGGCGCCAGCGATGGCGGCCGTCGCAGAGGTGCGGCGCGAAAGCGTCACGGTCACTCCTTTGTGCGTGGGATGGGTGCTCGACATCGAGCGGGGGTGTGAGCGAGGCTCGGCGTGAGAGCGCTCTCACGATCGGGCCGTGAGAGCGCTCTCACATTGGCGGTCACGCTAGACCCGATTGCTGCAACGTGTCAAGAAACATTCCACAGAAAAGATGAAACAGCTGGTCAGCTCCGTGTTTTTCATCGGCAATTGCTGATCGCTTAGGCTCACCCCGTGCCGTCTCCGCTCCCCAATCGTCGTCTTAGGTCGCTGATGGGATGCGCGATCGTCATGCTTTCCCTCACGGCCTGCGCGCCGATGGGTGCCGATGACGAAGACCCCGGCCCGAGCATCCCGGCGACGCCGCAGGCCTCACCGACGCCCGAATCACCCAGCCCGAGCGCTACTCCCGAACCGCCCGCCGAGCCCGAGTTCGATCGCAGTGCGCGCTCGATCGACGACCCGGCGAGTCTCTGGGTGGTGGTCAACAAGGCCAGGCCGCTCGTCCCCGTCGACTACGTACCGGGTGATCTCGTGTCGGCAGCGGTACCGGCCACCAACCCGCCGACGCTGCGCGCAGAGGCTGCCGACGCGCTCGTCGCGATGTTCGACGCCGCACGTGCAGAACTCGGCCTGACGCTCCAGTCACAGAGCGCCTACCGCAGTTACGCGACGCAGCAGTCGATCTTCACCGACAGGCTGGCGCGCGAGGGGCGTGAGCGCACGGAACTATTCAGCGCCCGACCCGGGCACAGCGAGCACCAGACGGGTCTCGCGGTCGACATCGGGTTGCCGAGCGGTGAGTGCTCGT
>DASSWY010000147.1:0-2308 GCA_035704325.1 Microcella sp.
GCCGACGTACTGCGGGTCGACCACGGTGAGGCCCGACTCTTCGAACACTTCGCGCACGACGGCGGCCTCGAGCGACTCTCCCGGCTCGACGAAGCCGGCGAGCAGCGAGAAGCGGTTCGTCTCCCACTGGGCGTTGCTGCCGAGCACGAGGCGGTCGTGTTCGTCGGTCACGCCCACGATGATCGCCGCGTCGGTGCGCGGGAAGATCTCGCGGCCCGTCTCGACGTCAACACGCACCCAGCCGCCCCGACCGGGCTCGGTGGGGTTGCCCGTGCGCGGCGAGAATTCGTGGGTCGCGTGCCAATTGGCGATGCCGAGCGCCTCGATCGCGAGGCCCGCATCGCGGTCACACAACTGGTGGCCGAAGGTGCGGGGGTTGCCCCAGCGCACCATGTCGGCGGCCAGGGCGTGGCCGGCCTCGTCGTCGACCACGACCGCCACGATCGGCGAACCGGCGGGGATGCCCGCGGTCGCGTCACCGTCATCGATCGTTTTCCCGAGGTAAATGCGCAGAGCATCCGCAGGAACCTGATCGGGCGTGAGAAAGGCGAGCGCCGGCTCGGTCGCCGGGGCGAGCAGCACCTCGCCGCGCCACAGCGCGAGAACGCGCGTGTGCGGGTCGGCCCACAGTTCGTCGAACAGGTGCGGGCGCTCGCGAGTGAGGTGGTCGCGGTCGGTGCGATAGCGCGACAGCGGCAGCGACGCGGTGAGCGAGCGGTGCATGAAACTCCCGGAAATCGGACGTGCGAGAGCCGGCCGTGCGAACCGGAACGTGTGGCGCACGCCACCAGCCGGGCCGCGCACGCCTACCCTGGTGGGCATGGCCAGGACCCCCCTCACTCTAGCCGCGCTCGCGACCGCGGCCGTTCCCGGCCTCGACGTCGTCAAGGCCGAACGGCTCGGCAGCACCGGGGGCGACGCCGATGTGGCGATGCTCGCCGCCCGCGACGGGCGCACGCTCGTGATGCGCATGCCGCGCACGCCGGCCGCCGAGCAACAGCAGGCTGCCGACCTCGCCGCGCTGCGAGCACTGAGCGACGGCGTGCGCACCCGACTGCCGTTCGCCGTTCCGCGCGTCGTCGGGCAGACGCTACTCGGCGGCGTGCGGGGCGTGGTGACCGACTATCTCGACGGAACATCGCTGCACTTGCAGCGAATCACCCCCGGGCAGGCCGCCTCGATCGGGCGCGCGATCGCCGCCGTGCACGCGCTGCCGACGAGCGTGGTCAGCGACGTCGGGCTTCCGCAGTGGCGCCCCGTCGACGTCGTGCGCGAGGCCGTCGCGACCCTCGACCGCGCGGCGGCGACCGGGCTGGTTCCGGCGTCGCTGCTGACCCGCTGGGAGTCTGCCGCGGAAGACCAGAGTCTCTGGCAGTTCACCCCCACCGTCATCAACGGCTCGCTCAGCGCCGCGTCGCTGCTAGCCATAGGCGAGACCATCACGGGCGTGCTCGGCTGGCCGCGCCTGCAGGTGGGTGACCCCGCGCGCGACCTGTTCTGGATCCTCGGCTCGGCCGACCCGGCCGTGCCCGAAGCAGCCTTCGACGCGTACACGCAGGCGCGCGGCGTCAACGACCGCCAGGTGGTCGCGCGTGCGACATTCGCGGCCGAGCTCGAAGTGGCGCGCTGGCTGCTGCACGGCACCGATCAGCGGTCGACCGAGATCGTCGACGATGCCGTCGAGATGCTGCACGCACTGCTCGACCGCGTCGGCGGCGACGTCATGCACCCGCTCGCCCGCTCGGTCGACGGAGCGGAGCGCCGCTCGGGCAGCCTCACCGAGGCGATCGACCTCGCCGACGGCGACCTCGCCGAGCGCTCGGTCGACGCGGCACAGCCCCGCGGTGATGCGGGCGGGGCCCCGTCAGCGCGCTCGTCGCTGCTCGACGGCGTCGACGAGGGCCGCGAATAGCCGCAGGTCGTCGGGCGACTCTTCGGGATGCCACTGCACGGCCACCCCGAAACTCATGCCGTCGATGTCGACCGCCTGAATGACGCCGTCATCGCCGCGCGCGCTCACCGTGAGGCCGTCGGCCACGCGGTCGAGCGCCTGGTGGTGGTAGCTCTTCACGGTCAGCTGCTCGCCCACGATGCCGGCGAGTCTGCTGCCCGGCTCGACGAGCACCGGGTTGTCGGCAAACACCGCGCCCCCGTAGCTGTAGCGGTTCGAGCCGATCACGTCGGGCAGGTGCTGAATGAGCGTCCCGCCGAGCGCCACATTGAGGATCTGCAGGCCGCGGCAGATGCCGAGGAAGGGCAGATCGCGGGCAATCGCGGCCCGCACGAGCGCGATCTCCCAGGCGTCGCG
>DASSWY010000205.1:0-3146 GCA_035704325.1 Microcella sp.
GTGAAGGCGAGCAGGGCGAGCGCGGCGAAGTCGTCGAGGCTTGTCGTCCAGCGCAGCTCGGGCTCTTTCTGGCGAAAGCGGTCTTCGAGCCTGACGCTGCGCATATGGCGTGCGGTTTCGGCGGCGATGCGCTCGGCGAACCAGGCGCTGACCTGCTTGAACGCGCGGTACTGCAAAAGGCGCGCGAACAGCAGGTCGCGGGCCTCGAGCAGGGCGACGTCTTCGGCGTCGACGAGCTCGCCCTGGGGCAAGAGGCTTGCGATCTTCAGGTCGAGCAGGGTGGCGGCGACGACGAGAAACTCGCTGGCCTCGTCGAGGCGGTCGGCGCCCTCAAGCTGACGCAAGTAGGCGATGAACTCGTCGGTGACGGCCGAGAGCGACACCTCGGTGATGTCGAGCTCGCGCTTCGTGATGAGGCTCAGCAGCAGGTCGAAGGGGCCGTCAAAGTCGGCGACGGCGACGCGGAAGCCGCTCGGCGCGTCCGAAACATCCGTCGCGGGCGCGAGCGCAGCATCCGCGCCGTCAGTGACCTCGATCGTCGCGTCAGGCGGCGTGGCCACGGGCGATCAGCTCCCGTGCCAGCTGGCGGTAGGCGCCGGCGGCCGGGTGGTCGGGCGCGAACGTCGTGATGGGCGTGCCGGCGACGGTCGCGTCGGGAAACTTCACGGTGCGTCCGATCACGGTCTCGAGCACCGAGTCTCCGAACGCGTCGACGACGCGCTGCAGCACCTCGCGCGAGTGCAGCGTGCGCGAGTCGTACATGGTGGCGAGAATCGCGTCGAGCTCGAGCGCCGGGTTCAGGCGGTCTTTGACCTTCTCGATCGTCTCAACCAGCAGGGCAACGCCGCGCAGGGCAAAGTACTCGCACTCGAGCGGGATCAGCACGCCGTGCGCCGCCGTGAGCGCGTTCACTGTGAGCAGGCCGAGGCTCGGCTGGCAGTCGACCAAGATCACGTCGTACTCGTCGAGTACGGGCCGCAGCACGCGGGCGAGAATCTGCTCGCGGGCGACCTCGTTGACGAGGTGCACCTCGGCGGCCGACAGGTCGATGTTGGCGGGCACGACGTCGAGACCCGGCGTCGAGGTCGACTGGATCGTCTGGCGAATGTCTTTCTCGCGGCCGATCAAGAGGTCGTAGATCGTCGGCACGTCGTGGCTCGCGACGCCGAGGCCCGCCGACAGGGCGCCCTGCGGGTCGAAGTCGATCGCGAGAACCCGGCGGCCGTACTCGGCGAGCGCCGCCCCCAGGCTAATGGTGGTGGTTGTCTTGCCGACGCCGCCCTTCTGGTTGCACAGCGCGATGATGCGCGCGGGGCCGTGGCTGCTCAGCGGTGCCGGCTCGGGGAAGGTGCGCAGGGGTCGGCCCGTCGGGCCGGGCAGCATGTCGGGCATTCCGGGGAGTTCTGATGCCTCGTGCTGGTCGCCGCTCATGGCAGTGAAGTCTAGTGTTCACGCGGGTTTCCTCCGGGCACGACGGGCCGCGTGAGTTGAGTCTCCCGATCGGTCCACCCCCGTGATTGACTGACCCTCATGGAACCCGACCGCGACGACGCGCTGGCGGCGCTCGACGACGCGACGCTCCGCGGCATCGCCTACGGGCGCGCCGATTCAGAAAGCGAGCGGATGCGAGCCCAGCGCGCCGCGCGCATCCTCGCCGACCGCGGCGACCACGCCCGCGGGGCCGACGCCGCACTCCCCGCGGTCGCGCCCACCGACAAGCCCGCGGCGAGCGCCGACGCCGACGAGTACGACGACGACCCCACGGGCTGGTGGACGCGCGCCCGGCGCGTCGGCGCGGCACTGCTCGTCGGCGGCCTCGTCGTCGGGGCGGGCGCCGCGATCGCCTACGAGCGGCTCATCCCCGCTCTCGCCGACGAGTCGCTGGCCGTGTTCGAGCGCGAGCAGTCAGAGTCCGACATCCCGCCGGTCGATCAGTTCGGCGAAAGCCTGCCGGGCGAGTCACGGCTGCTCGGCACCGTCGGCGACGTCACCATCTACGCGGTGCGCACCGAGCCGGGGGCGGTGTTCGGCTCGCCAGCGCTCGGGCACCAGATTTGCCTCACGGGGGCGGCCGAGAACATCCGGTTCATTCCTACGACGTGCACACCCGAGACGGTCTTCCGCAAAAGCGGCCTGTCGGGCGCCGTCATCGGCTTCGACGTGATGTCGAGGTCGGCGAGCGGGGTCCCCGACTTCACGCACATCATCAGCGTCGACTGGGGTCCGCGCGGCCGAGCAACGCTGACGGACATGTCGGAGGAGGTCGCCGCCGAAACCGAGGGCACGTTTAGCCCTGCCGAGATCGCGGCAGGCGATGACATGCAATTGACGCGACGGATCGCCGACAGCCCGATCGCCGAAAACGTGGTGGGCACCCTCGCAAGTGTGGTGCCGCCCGTCACGCTCGGCCCCGCCCTCATCGGCGAGGTGCCCACAGAGGGTCTGGGCTCCATTGGCGTCTACGCAAGCATCCACGCGGGAAGCGCCGAGAACCCGGTGGTGTGCATGACGCTGGGTGTGAGCGGCGAGTTCACCACCGACTGCGCGCCGGTGGCCGTCTTTCGCACGGAGGGTCTCGGCATTTCGCTGCCGACGCCGTCAAGCGTTGTCCGCGTCGCCCTCGACCCGGGAAGCGACCTGCTGAGCGTCGAAGAACGCACGGGCTAAGGGTGGCGATCACTCACCGCACCGCTGCAGCACTTTCGCGGGCGACGCTGGTTGACTGACGCCGTGAGCGACGACGCCGCGCTGGAGCGCCTCGACGATGCCGCCCTCCGCGGCATCGCGTACGGGCGCGCCGATTCCGACAACGATCGGATGCGCGCCCAGCGCGCCGCGCGCATCCTCGCCGATCGCGCCTCCCGCACCCCCGCATCGGCGAGCCGTCCCACGTCGACGGTTGACCCCGCACCGCAGCAATCCGGCCCCGAACAGCTCGATGCGCACGCCGACGATGGCTCCGACGACCCGCCCGGCTGGTGGCGCTCACCCTGGCGCCTCGGCGCCGTCGCCCTGACCGTGGGCGTCGCCGTGGGCGTGGCGGCGGGCGTGGGAATTCCTGCCGCCGTCGACGCCACAGCCCCCGACTCGCTCGCCGTGTTCGACCGCCCGGCCACCCCGCTCGACGACGGGCAACTCGAACAGTT
>DASSWY010000073.1:0-3368 GCA_035704325.1 Microcella sp.
ACGGCGCATCTCGGTGATCTCGAACTCGTCCTTGACCAGACGCAGCTCGGAGACGAAGCGGGTGAGGTCGTCGTCCTCGTCGAGCACCAGCTCGCCCTCGGCGGCTGCGAACCGGTCGAGGTGCTGGGTCGCGACTGCGAGGTCGGCGGCGACCCCCGCGAGCGAGGGACGGGGGCCGATCCAGAACTCTCCGACCGTGGCGTCCGCGTAGAACTCGGTGGTGGTGCGGTCTGCGCGCTCACGGAAGTAGAGGGTGACGTCGTGACCGGCGTCAGTGGGGTCGAAGACGAGGATCGAATCGGGCTCGGAATCCGAAGCCCACCCGGTGAGGTGCGCGAACGCCGAGTGCGCGCGGTACGGGTAGTCGGTGTCGTTCGAGCGCTGCTTGGCGGGCCCCGCGGGCACGATGAGCCGCTGGCCCGGGAAGAGCGCCGACAGCCGCGAGCGCCGGGAGGCCGCGTACATCGCCTCCTCGCGGGCCTCGCCCACGCCGGCCGGGCGCTCGGCCCAGCCGCTCGTGATGAAGTCGCGGAAACGGTCCGATCCGGGGGTGGTGGAACGGTTCTCGGTCGCGCGGGGAGCGTCGGTGGTCGCCTTATCGCTGTCAGCCATGCCGACCATTCTGACATCGTGAGGATGCGCGCCTGTCGGGCGACGAGCATCCGCTCAATTCACGACGATGCGGGCGACGATCGGCCGGTGATCACTGTTGCCGACGTCGAGCCCGCGTAGCACCTCGAACGAGGTCGCCGGAAGGTCGGGCGTCGACATGATGTGATCGATGGGGGCTCCCAGCAGGGGGTGCAGCGTTGTCGGCCAGGTACCGACCGCGCCGCTGCCGTTCGCGATGGCTGCCGAGGTGCAATCGCCGAGACCTTTGGCACTGCCGAGTGCGGCGAAGTGGTCGGGTGTCGCGTTGAGGTCGCCGGCGAGAATGATGCGCTCCCCCTGGCAAACCTCGTCGAGCCAGGCCAGGTCGGCCCGCCAATTGTCGAGCTGCACCGGGATCGGCGCGACCGGGTGCACGCCAATGATCGTGGGGCCGTCGTGATCGAGCGGCCGCAAGACGACGCTCGGCAGAACCTCGGTGTTGCCGAGCGAATCGTCAATGCGATACTCGCCGATCTCGGCTGAGACCAGCACGCTTGTTGAGCGGGCCGCCGCGACTTCGTCGAATGCGACGGTGTACACCCACATGGGTCGGCCGGCGTCACGCATCAGAATGGCCGCCTCTTCTGCCGTGGCCGCCCGCGTCTCAGGCAGAACGACGACGTCGGCCTGTTCGTCGAGCGCGAGGGCCGCAATGAGCTCTGCCTCGACCGCCTCGCCGAGGGTGTTCCAGGCGACGACCGTCCATTCGCCCTCGGCGGCCACCTCGGGCACAGGGGCGCCGCCGAAACCGCGCACCGACTGCACGGCGACGTTGAGGCCCGCGAAGGCGACGAGCATGACGGCGACCGCACCCGCAAAGCGCCGCGCCCGCCGCGCCGCGACGGCCACAATGAGAGACAGGGCCGCGGCAATCAGAGCGACAACGGCGACGAGCGAGCGCAGCGCGACGAGCTGGGCGACGTACGGCGCGAGCGTGAGCCCGAACAAGCTCGGCCACGCGACGACGAGCAGCACGGCGCCAATGGCAACCAGCGCGAGAGCGGAGATCACCTTCAGCACCATGGTCTGTCGAGCCTAGCCCGCGGCGCTTGGTGGGCCGTGAGCGGGGGTCTGCCAGTCGTGGCGACCTACGATGGCGGTATGCCATCGCCGCTCATTGATCTGCACACGCACTCGAGCGTGAGCGACGGCACCGAGACCCCCACGCAGCTCGTGCGTGCGGCGCTCGAGGCGGGGCTCGACACGATCGCGATCACCGACCACGATTCCACCGCCGGGTGGGATGAGGCGGTGGCGGCCGCCGCCGGAACCGGTCTGCAGGTGATCCGCGGAATGGAGCTGTCCACGCGCGACGAGTGGCGCAGCGTTCACGTGCTTGGGTACCTGTTCGACCCGAACGATGGCGACCTCGTGGCCGAAACCGCGCGCATCCGCGACGATCGCCTGACGCGCGCCGAGCGTATGGTCGGCCGCCTCAGCGAAGACTACGACGTGACCTGGGAGGACGTGCTCGCCCAGTCGGGCGGCGTCTCGATCGGCCGCCCGCACATCGCCGACGCGCTCGTCGCCCGCGGCATCGTGCGCACGCGCAGCGAGGCGTTCGCGTCGATCCTGCACTTCCAGGGCGGCTACTACCTGCCGCACGCCGCCCCCACCGTGCTCGACGGCGTGCGGCTCATCGCGAACGCCGGGGGAGCGCCCGTCATCGCGCACCCCGCAACGCGGGGCGCCGACGCCGTCATCAGCGAACGGATGCTCGTTCAGCTCATCGAGGTCGGTCTCGTCGGCCTCGAGGTCGGCCACCGCGAGAACTCGGTGCCCGGCCGCGCGACGCTCGAGGCCTGGGCCCAGAAGTACGACCTCGTCGTCACCGGGTCAAGTGACTACCACGGCGAGGGCAAGCCCAACCGGCTCGCCGAGAACACGACGAGTCCCGAAGCGCTCGAGCGCATCGTCGCCCGCACGCGGGGCGTCCAGCCCGTGCGGGCGTAGCGACGTCGGCCGTCAGGCCGACTCGACCACGCGGGTCGAGCCGGTGTCGGCCGTCGGTGCGATCGGCTCACCCGGCCGCTGCCACCGCACGAAGAGCACGAGCGGCACGATGGCCGTCGCCAGCCCCGCCGCGACGGTGAAGGCGGCGCGCACGCCGTCGGCGGTGATCGACGCGTCACCGCTCGGCGGAGAGATGAACGCCGCGACCGAGAGAAACAGCGCGATGCCCGCGGCGCCCGCCACCTGCTGCACGGTGCCGACAATCGCCGAGCCGTAGGGGTTCAACTGCGGGCGCAGTGAGGCGAGGCCGTTGGTCAGCAGGGGGGTGAACAGCAGCGCCAGGCCGAGGCTCACGCCGATGTTGGCGACGGCGACGAACCAGATGGGGGTCGTGGCCGAGAACATCGACATGACCCACAGCGTCGAGGCCATGAGCGCGATGCCGGGAATCACGAGCGAGCGCGGCCCGACCTTGTCGTAGCGCCGCCCAATGACGGGCGCGAGCAGACCCTGCAGCAGGGCGCCGGGCAGGATGATCAGGCCCGACACCAGCGGCGACGCACCGAGCACCTCCTGCACGTACAGCGGAATCACGATGATGGCACCGAACAGCGCCATCGACGCGACCGTGATGATGCTGATGGACAGCGCGAACTGGCGCTCCGCGAAGGTGCGCAGGTCGAGCAGCGCGCTGTCGGTGCGCTGCAGTCGCAGCTGACGCAGCACGAAGATCACGAGCGCGACGATGCCCACCGCGAGCGCGA
>DASSWY010000225.1:0-4002 GCA_035704325.1 Microcella sp.
GGCTTCAGGGCCAGCTCGATGCGGCGCGGCTGGTTCTTCTCGCCGTCGGCCTGCGCGGCCTCCCAGTCGACCTCGCCCGAGTAGAGCACGGCGTTGCGGCCGCGGCCGATGTCAACGAAGGCCGCCTCCATGCTGGGCAGCACGTTCTGCACCTTGCCGAGGTAGACGTTGCCGATGAGGCTCGACTCGCTCGACCGGGCGACGTAGTGCTCGACGAGCACGCCGTCTTCCATCACGCCGATCTGGATGCGGTTCTCTTTCGAGCGCACCACCATGACGCGGTCGACGCTCTCGCGGCGGGCCAGGAACTCGGCCTCGGTCACCACCGGGCGGCGGCGGCCGGCATCGCGGCCGTCGCGGCGACGCTGCTTCTTCGCCTCGAGGCGGGTCGACCCCTTGATGCGCTGCGGTTCGGTGATCAGTTCGGGTTCGCGGCGCGCCGAGCCCGTGCGACCCCGGCCGCGCGAGCGGGTGCGGGTCGAGCCGCCCTCGTCGTCGCGGTCATCCCGGTCGTCACGGCCATCGCGGTCGTCGCGGTCGGCGGCGCGGCCACCCTGCTGGCGACCGCCCTGGTCGCGACCGCCGGTGTCGCGGCCGCCCTGCTCGCGGCCACCCTGCTCGTCGGCACCCCCGCGGGCGCGGCGACGGCGGCGACGACCCGCAACGCTCGTGTCGTCGTCATCGTCGTCGCTCGTCGTCGGAGCAGCGCTGCGCGACGGCGGGGCGGATGCGCGCACGAGCTCGGCGGGCGGCGGCACGAACAGCAGGTCGGTGGTCGTCAGAGCGCGCACGAGCGGACGCTCGGGCTCGGCGGGGGCCGAAGGTTCGGCCGGCGCGGCGGGCTCGGACGGCTCGGCGAGTTCTGCCTGCGCGGCAGAGTCGGCCGGCGCAGCTGTTTCGGTGGGCGCTGCGGCGCTTTCGGCGGTGGCCTCAGCCTCAGCGGGCGCCGCGGGCTCAGCGGCAGCAGCAGCGTCAGCGGCGACAGGCGGGGCGTCCGCCACGACCGCGGGCTCGACGTCATCCGTGCCCGCGTCGGCGGCCGGCGTGGCGAGGCCGGCTACGGCCTCTTCCGCGCGCTTGCGCCCCCGCCCTCCGAAGATCCGTCCGCGACGTCGCGTGCCATCTGTGTCGTTCTGGGTGTTGTCATCACTCACCATCGCTGGTGCACTCCTCGATCGCCGGGGCCTGCCCAGCGGAACCTGTCGTGCCGGACGCCCGCGAGCATCCGACGAACTCTGTGTCTGTGGTCTTGCGCCGCACGATCGGGGCGGTGCGAGACCATCGCGCGCTGTCACCACGCATTCGGTCGGAACTGGCTATCCGACGGTTGCGACGCATCGTGCGCCGCGGAACCGGCCCGGTACATACCCGGAAAGCTTTTCGTTCGCCGGCGCAAGGGGTGCTCGCGCCGACTGCCCCTCATTATCGCACGGCCCTCCCGGAACACAGGACGTTCGACCCGGGCGAGCCGTCGCGCGGGCGAGCGATACTGGGTCGGTGAGCACTGCGCGACGACCCTGGGCGATGGCCGCAACCCTCATCATCACCGGCGCCGTCGGCTGGTGGGCTGCCATGGCGCTCATCGTCGAACGCGTGCGCAGCCTCGCCGACCCGGCCTACGAGATCGCCTGCGACGTGAACCCACTGCTGTCGTGCGGCAACGTCATGCTGTCGCCGCAGGCGTCGCTGTTCGGGTTTCCGAATCCGCTGCTTGGGGTCGCCGGCTTCGTCGCGCCGATGGCGGTCGGCGTCGCGCTGCTCGCCGGCGCCCGCTTCGAGCGCTGGTTCTGGGGGATGTTCGTGGCCGGCATCACCGGCGCCTTCGCGTTCGTCGTGTGGCTGTTCACCCAGTCGGTGTTCGTGATCGGCGTGCTGTGCCCCTACTGCCTGGTGGTGTGGGCGGCGGTAATCCCGATGTTCTGGGCGACGCTGCTCTGGGCCTTCGGCACGGGCAAGCTCACGCGCACCGGCAGCGGCCTGCAGCGGCGGGTCGCCCGACTCATGCCGTTCGGCTGGGCACTTGTCGTCGCCACCTATGCGGCGATAGCTCTGACGATCTTGGCGGTCTTCCCGACGCTGCCGGCAAGCCTCGGCTGGCTGTAGCACCGTCGTAGGGCTGTCCACAGGCCTGTCTTCGGCTCGGTTGCGCGGTGTGCGACCCGTAGGCGCTCGAGTTTCCCCTTGTGGCGAGCCGCTTCGTGTGGGCCAGGCCACGAGAGGCAACTCATCATGCCGAGCAGCTCGCGCATAGTCGCTAGCTGCGTTCAGCGCGCAAAGGCGCCGACTCCACGCAAAGCCCAGCGGGAGGGCGGCTCCCATCCGTTTCGGCGAAGGCGATGTTCCAACCGAGCGAGCATCGACATCGGGTTGCGAAAGAGGTCGGGTGACAGCACCCTCACGGGGCTCCAGCCGGCGTCAAGGTATTGATCGAAGCGCGTCACATCGTGGCGAAACTGCCGCTGACTCGTGCGGTGGTGATCGCCCTCATACTCGGCAAGCACGGCGAACTCGGGCCAGGCGAGGTCGGGTCTCTGCTGCCAGCCCAAATGCTCGATTGTGTAACCGACGACCGGATCTGGCAAACCCGCACGGTTGATCGCCAGACGCAAGAGCGTCTCGGGGCGAGACATCACCCCGCTGCAGCTGGCCTCCCAGGCGCGGGCCATGAGGTTGATCTTGCGCTCTCCGCGACGGTCGACGAAGAATCGCCCGAGCTCCTCGCGCCACTCCTCATCGGAGCGCGGCGCGAGCTGACGCAACCGTGCGGGAACCGTATCGACGTCGGAGAAGCGGTGTCGGGCATCCCTATCGACGCGTGGGCGCGTTCCATAACGCAACGCATCAAGAGCGGCGACTAGATCGGGAAAGGTGAGCTGCGTCGCCAAAGTCTGCATCATGAGCGGCTCCGGCAGTAGCGGTACGACGTGGTTTCCGAAATCTCCGGGAACATCGATGGCGACCCTCACGACGTTTGGAGGCTGAAACCGCAGCGCGTGTCCGATCACTGAGCGGCCTCGGGGCGCACGCGCAGGAGCCGCTACCGCGAGATGTACGGGCTCGGCACTCCACCGTTCTGACAGCGGAAGGCCCAGGATGAGCGCCGCCGTCACGTGGGACAACACGGCCGGTGCGCCCAAGCGAGACAGGGAGGCGACCGCCCGGCCTTCGAGACTTTGCAAGAATTCGGGTCGAGTTGCGACACCGCGAGCGGGATGCGCGACGTCGCCGCGCCGAAGGCGAGACCGGGATGCTCCTGGTGCTCCGTCTCGTGTAACGCGCACCGCGCCGTGGTCGAATGCGGAGGGCAAGGGGGATCGCGCGGCAACCATGGCCTCAGTGTTGCCGTCCCCCGTCGCTGAAACGGTGCAACGACGACGGACAGTGAGTTGCCCCTAATGGCTGCCAGCGTGGTGAGGAGTCGACCACGCGGGGCGACTCACGCTCGGCGTCGGAGGCTGCCTCGCGCGACATTGAGCGAGCCCGCGAGACCGAACCGCGCTGAGTTACCCCGTGTGGTCAGGTCGGCCCAGATGTGACGACCACAGGGGGCAACTCAGAGGTCAAGGAGGAATGCGCCGTCACGCTCGAGCTGCCGGCGGCGGGGCGGCTCCAGGCGGGGTGGTTGCGCGGCGGGGTGACGCGGCGCGGTGCGGCGTGTAGCGGCGCGGTGCGGCGCGGGTCTAGCCGAACCAGAGGGCGAGCTCGCGCGCGGCCGTCTCGGCCGAGTCCGAGCCGTGCACGAGGTTCTGCTGCACCTTGAGCCCCCAGTCGCGGCCGAGATCGCCGCGAATCGTGCCGGGGGCGGCGGTCGTCGGGTCGGTGGTGCCGGCGAGTGAGCGGAAGCCCTCGATCACACGGTGACCCGCAACGCGCGCGGCGACGACGGGGCCCGACTCCATGAACTCGATGAGCGGCTCGTAGAACGGCTTGCCCTCGTGCTCGGCGTAGTGCTGAGCGAGCAGTTCGCGGCTCGGCTGCACCATGCGCAAATCGACGAGCTGG
>DASSWY010000269.1:0-4692 GCA_035704325.1 Microcella sp.
AACAGCAGCAGCATGAACTTCTCGGCGCCCTCGGCGCGGAATACCCGAATCTGGTCGGGCCCGCTGCCGGGCAGCAGCGGCATCACGACCCAGTCGTTACGCAGCGCGAACGCGACGGCCGCCGTGTCTTGCCGCTCAAGCGCGGCGGCGAGCTGCTGGTCTTCGGGCACCCGGTGCGCCGGCAGCCCGCGCTTCATCTTCGGGCCACCGCCGAGCTTCGGCTTCGCCCCCGACTTCGACTTCTTTTTCGGCATCCCCACAACCCTACGCGGGCGCCCGCAACTACGCAGGGCTCAGGATGCTCGGCTCAGTTCAAGAGGAACGGCCGGTCGCCGTCGCCCTCGAGCCCGCCGATCGTCACGCTCAGGCGGTACGTCGCGCCGCCCGCGGTGACGGGCGAACGCTGCACATCACACACCCCGGGCTCACTGCGCGTGCGGTTCCACGGGATCGGGGTGGTCGCCCGTTCGACGCCGGGTTCGAGCACGATCGACGCGGCGACCGCGTCGACCTGGCAGTCACGCGACGACCAGACGCGGTCGGCGCCCGAGGTGATCAGAAACTCTTGCACGTCGCTGCCGGCCTCCATCGTGCACGAGGTCGCGCCCGTGTTGAGCAGGGTCAGCGACAGCTGCGGCTGCGCCTCCGCGCTGTAGGCCTCGGCGTCGGTGACGGGCGTGACCTGTACCTGCTCAGCCGTGCACGCTCCTGGAGCACCATCGACGCCAGGGGCCGCCTCGCCGCCCCCCGTGCCCGCGTCTTCCGCTGCGGCCTCGAGGTCGGTCTGCTCGTCTTCGACGACGGCGGCGTCCGACGCGGCGGGCGTCGGCTCGCCCGCACCGCTCGGCTCAGCGGTTCCGGGGCGCACGACGATGAGCACGATGACGACGATCACGGCGATGAGTCCGAGACCGACAATGGCGCGACGCCGCCAGTACACGCTCGGCGGCTGCGGTCCGACGGGATGGCGCAGGCTCGACATGGCGCGAGAGTACCGCCGCGACGGCCGTGCGGCCGCCAGCACCCGCCGCGAGTGCTGCGACTCTCAGCGCGCCAAAAGGCTTAGAGCGTCTTCAGCATGCGCGTGTTGCCGAGGGTGTTCGGCTTCACGCGCGACAGGTCGAGAAACTCGGCCACACCCTCGTCGGACGAGTGCAGCAGCTCGACGTACACGTCGGGGTCGACGACGAGCTGGTCGTCGATCGGTTCGAAGCCGTGCCGGCCAAAGAAGTCGACCTCGAAGGTCAGGCAGAACAGCCGGTGCAGGCCGAGCGCCCGCGCCTCGTACTCGAGGTAGGTGATGAGCGCGTGCCCGACGCCGCGGCCGAGCCAGTCGGACCGCACGGCGAGCGTGCGAATCTCGCCCAGGTCTTCCCACATCACGTGCAGGGCGCCACAGCCGATCACTTCGCCGGCGTCGTCGACGGCGACCGCGAACTCTTGCAGTGACTCGAACAGCACGACGAGCTCTTTGCCGAGCAGGATGCGCTGCTGCACGAGCGGCTCCACCAGCTCCTTGATGGCACGCACGTCTCCGGTGCGCGCGCGGCGCACTTCGAACCCCAGGGCGGTCATGGCGACCAGCCTAGGGCCGCGCCCCCGCCAACGAGAACCGGCCCCGCGCATCCGAAAAATGGATGCACGGGGCCGGTCGCGAGATGCGTCTTACGGCAACAGCACGCGGTCGATCGTGTGAATGATGCCGTTCGAGGCGACGATGTCGGACGCCTTCCGGACGATCTTCGGGTCGGCGAGCTCGCCGCCGTCGCGCAGGTTGACGCCCTGAACGCGAATGGTCTCGCCCGTGATCGTGGTGAGGGTCTTCGCCTTGACGGCCTGAGTGAACGTGGCCGCACCGGGCACCACGTGGTACAGCACGATGTCGGTGACGCCCTCGACGCCGGCGACGATGCCGAACGCCTCTTCCTCGCTCGCGGGCCGCTCGCCCGAGAGGTCGGCGGCGAGTCGCATGAACGCCTCGTCGTTCGGGGCGAACACGGTCAGGTCGGCGTCCGCGGCGGCGAGCGCGTCGACCAGTTCGAGCGCGACGACGGCGCTCACCAGAATGTCGTAGTCGTTGCCGTTGTCATCGAAGGCGCCGATACCGCCGGATGCTCCGACGGCGATGTCGACGATGGTTCCGGGGCCGTCGTGGCTGTCGGCGACGGCGGGCGACACCGTTCCGGCGACGAGGGCTGCGGCGGCGAGGCCGGCGAGGGCGAACTGCTTCTTCATTGAGGTTCCTCCGCGATCGTGGGGCACCTCCGTGATGCCCCCCAAACGAGGGTGACAAGACCTGTCCGCCCCGACAAGGGTGCGCGGCCCCCTCGCAGTTGCCGTGCGGCGTCTTCGCGGCGCACCTTCAGCCTGCGCGAGCGGGGCGGCGGGCGCGCGAGGCGCCCGGAAACGAAAACCGGCCCCGCGCATCCCCCATTCGGATGCGCGGGGCCGGTAATCGTGGGCCCGGTCGCCTTAGTCGGCGGCCGGCAACTCCGGAGCTGCGACGGTCGGGCCGGCCTCGACGGCGGCCAGCTCGCGCTGCGTCGTCGTGAACACGAACTCGCCCGCGACGTAGTCGACGGCGATGTGGTCGCCCGACTTCAGGCGGCCGTGGAGGATCTCCTCCGACAGGCTGTCTTCGATCTCGGCCTGCACGGCGCGGCGCAGCGGTCGGGCACCGAGCGTCGGGTCCCAGCCGACCTTGATGAGCTGCTCCTTGGCGGCCTGCGACACCTCGATCGACATGTCGCGGTCGAGCAGGCGGTCGCGCAGTCGCTTGATGAACAGGTCGACAATCTGCAGCAGCTCTTCCTGGTTCAGCTGCGGGAAGACGATCGTGTCGTCGACGCGGTTCAAGAACTCGGGCTTGAAGTGCTTCTTCAGCTCTTCAACGACCTTGGCGCGCATCGCGGTGTAGGTGGCCTCGGTGTTGCCCTCGATCGTGAAGCCGACCGGACCGCCCGTGATGTCCTTCGTGCCAAGGTTGGTCGTCATGATGATGACCGTGTTCTTGAAGTCGACGACGCGGCCCTGACCGTCGGTCAGACGACCCTCTTCGAGCACCTGCAGCAGCGAGTTGAAGATGTCGGGGTGCGCCTTCTCGATCTCGTCGAAGAGCACGACGCTGAAGGGCTTGCGGCGCACCTTCTCGGTGAGCTGGCCGCCCTCTTCGAAGCCGACGAAGCCGGGAGGGGCTCCGAACAGGCGCGAAACGGTGTGCTTCTCGCCGTACTCCGACATGTCGAGCGAGATCAGCGCATCCTCGTCGTCGAACAGGAATTCGGCGAGCGCCTTCGCGAGCTCGGTCTTACCGACACCCGTGGGGCCGGCGAAGATGAACGAGCCGGAGGGGCGCTTCGGGTCTTTCAGACCGGCACGCGTGCGGCGGATCGTCTTCGCGAGGGCCGCGATGGCCTCGTTCTGGCCGATGACGCGCTGGTGCAGCGCCTTCTCCATGAAGATGAGGCGGCTCGACTCTTCCTCGGTGAGCTTGAACACCGGAATGCCGGTGGCCTGCGCGAGCACCTCGGCGATGACACCCTCGTCGACGGTGCCACCCGCGGCGACCTCGCCCGCGCGCCACTGCTTCTCGAGACGAAGGCGCTCACCGAGCAGCTTCTTCTCTTCGTCGCGGAGGGACGCGGCCTTCTCGAAGTCTTGGCCCTCGATCGCCTCCTCCTTCTGCGTGCGCACGGCGGCGATCTTGTCGTCGAACTCGCGCAGCTCGGGCGGGGCCGACAGGATCGACAGACGCAAGCGGGCGCCGGCCTCGTCGATCAGGTCGATGGCCTTGTCGGGCAGGAAGCGGTCTTGCACGTAACGGTCGGCGAGGTTCACGGCGGCGACGACCGCGCCGTCCGTGATCGACACCTTGTGGAAGGCCTCGTACTTGTCGCGCAGGCCCTTCAGGATGTTGATGGCGTGCGGAATGGCCGGCTCGTTGACCATGACGGGCTGGAAGCGGCGCTCGAGGGCAGCATCCTTTTCGAAGTGCTTGCGGTACTCGTCGAGCGTGGTCGCGCCGATGGTCTGCAGCTCACCGCGGGCGAGCAGCGGCTTCAGGATGCTCGCGGCGTCGATCGCGCCCTCGGCGGCACCCGCACCCACCAGGGTGTGGATCTCGTCGATGAAGACGATGATGTCGCCGCGCGTGCGGATCTCTTTCGTGACCTTCTTGAGGCGCTCTTCGAAGTCACCGCGGTAGCGGCTTCCGGCGATGAGCGAGCCGAGGTCGAGCGAGTAGAGCTGCTTGTCCTTCAGCGTCTCGGGCACCTCGCCCTTGACGATGGCCTGGGCGAGGCCCTCGACGACGGCGGTCTTGCCGACGCCGGGCTCACCGATCAGCACGGGGTTGTTCTTCGAGCGGCGCGAGAGAATCTGCATGACCCGCTCGGCCTCCTTCTCGCGGCCGATGACCGGGTCGAGCTTGCCTTCGCGCGCGGCGGCGGTGAGGTTGCGGCCGAACTGGTCGAGCACCTGCGAGCCCTTGTCGCTCGAGGTCGACTCGCCACCGACAGCAACGGCTTCCTTGCCCTGGTAACCCGAGAGCAGCTGGATGACCTGCTGACGCACCTTGTTCAGGTCGGCGCCGAGCTTGACGAGCACCTGGGCGGCAACGCCTTCACCCTCGCGAATGAGGCCGAGCAGGATGTGCTCGGTGCCGATGTAGTTGTGGCCGAGCTGCAGGGCTTC
>DASSWY010000304.1:0-3004 GCA_035704325.1 Microcella sp.
GACGAGCTGCGCGCTCTGAACCCCGCCGCCGTCTTCTACTCGAACGGCCCGGGTGACCCCGCGGCAAGTGAGAGCCACGTCGAGCTGCTGCAGCACGTGCTGCGTGATCGCACGCCGTTCTTCGGTATCTGCTTCGGCAACCAGTTGCTCGGCCGTGCGCTCGGCTTCGGCACGTACAAGCTGCCCTACGGCCACCGCGGCATCAATCAGCCCGTGCTCGACAAAGAGACCGGCCGCATCGAGATCACAGCGCACAACCACGGCTTCGCCGTCGATGCACCGCTCGAGGGCGTCGTCGACAGCCCCGCCGGCTTTGGCCGGGTGGAGGTGAGCCACATCGGTCTCAACGACCAGGTGGTCGAAGGCCTCCGCGCGCTCGACGTGCCCGCGTTCAGCGTGCAGTACCACCCGGAGGCGGCCGCCGGCCCCCACGACTCCACGTACCTGTTTGACCGGTTCCGCGAGATGGTTCTTGAGAACCTGAACCGCGCATCCGCCGCCGATTCGGAAGGCCAGGCCTGATGCCCAAGCGCGACGACATCAACTCCGTCCTCGTCATTGGCTCCGGCCCGATCGTGATCGGGCAGGCAGCCGAGTTCGACTACTCGGGAACCCAGGCGTGCCGCGTGCTGCGCAGCGAGGGCATCCGCGTGATCCTCGTGAACTCGAACCCGGCGACGATCATGACCGACCCCGACTTCGCCGACGCGACCTACGTCGAGCCGATCACGCCCGAGATCATCGAGGCGATCATCGCGAAAGAGAAGCCCGACGCGGTGCTGCCGACCCTCGGCGGCCAGACGGCGCTGAACGCGGCCATCAAGCTGCACGAGCGCGGCATTCTCGAGAAGTACGGCGTCGAGCTGATCGGTGCATCGTTCGAGGCGATCCACAAGGCCGAAGACCGCCAGGCGTTCAAGCAGCTCGTGCTTGACGCGGGCGCCGACGTCGCCCGCAGTGCGATCGTGCACACGGTCGACGAGGCGCTGGCCGCCGCCGACGACCTCGGATACCCCATGGTCATTCGCCCGTCGTTCACGATGGGCGGCCTCGGCTCGGGCTTCGCGTACGACGAGGCCGAGCTGAAGCGCATGGTGAGCGACGGCCTGCACGCCTCGCCGACGACCGAGGTGCTGCTCGAAGAGTCGATTCTCGGCTGGAAAGAGTACGAGCTCGAGCTCATGCGCGACCGCGCCGACAACACGGTGGTCGTCTGCTCGATTGAGAACGTCGACCCCGTCGGCGTGCACACGGGCGACTCGATCACCGTCGCGCCCGCGCTGACCCTCACCGACCGCGAGTACCAAAACCTGCGCGACATCGGTCTGCAGATCATTCGTGACGTGGGCGTCGACACGGGCGGCTGCAACGTGCAGTTCGCCGTCGACCCGAAGACGGGTCGCGTCATCGTCATCGAGATGAACCCGCGCGTCTCGCGCTCGAGCGCCCTGGCGTCGAAGGCCACGGGCTTCCCGATCGCGAAGATCGCCGCGAAGCTCGCGATCGGCTACCGCCTCGACGAGATTCCGAACGACATCACGGGGGTGACGCCCGCGAGCTTCGAGCCGACCCTCGACTACATCGTCGTCAAGGTGCCGCGCTTCGCGTTCGAGAAGTTCCCCGGCGCCGACGACACCCTCACGACGACCATGAAGTCGGTCGGCGAGGCGATGGCGATCGGCCGCAACTACTCGACCGCGCTGCAGAAGGCGCTGCGCAGCCTTGAGAAGCGCGGATCCTCCTTCCACTGGGACGGCGAACCGGGTGATAAGGATGCGCTGCTCGCCGCATCGAAAAAACCCACCGACGGTCGCATCGTCACGCTGCAGCAGGCGCTGCGCGCGGGGGCCACGATCGAGGAGGCCTTCGAGGCCACCGGCATCGACCCGTGGTTCCTTGACCAGATTGTGCTCATCAACGAGGTGGCCGAGCGCGTTGCGGCGGCCCGCGAGCTCGACCGCGAACTGCTCGAGGAGGCCAAGGGTCACGGCTTCTCCGACGCGCAGATCGCGGCGTTGCGCGGGGTGGCCGAGGTGCAGGTTCGCCAGCTGCGGCGCACTCTGGGCCTGCGACCCGTCTTCAAGACGGTCGACACGTGCGCGGGCGAGTTCCCCGCGCTCACGCCGTACCACTACTCGAGCTACGACCTCGAGACCGAGGTCGCGCCGAGCGATGCGACGAAGGTCGTCATTCTCGGCTCGGGCCCCAACCGCATCGGCCAGGGCATCGAGTTTGACTACTCGTGCGTGCACGCGAGCTTTGCGCTGCGCGACGCCGGCTACGAGACGATCATGATCAACTGCAACCCCGAGACGGTGTCGACCGACTACGACACCTCCGACCGGCTGTACTTCGAGCCGCTGACGCTCGAGGACGTGCTTGAGGTCATCGAGGCCGAGCAGGCCACGGGTCACGTGCTCGGCGTGATCGTGCAGCTCGGCGGGCAGACGGCGCTCGGCCTCGCCGAGGGCCTGCAGGCCGCGGGCATCCCGATCCTCGGGACGAGCCCCGAGGCGATCGATTTGGCCGAAGAGCGCGGAGCGTTTTCGCGCATCCTCGACGCCGCGAACCTCGTCGCGCCCCGCAACGGCACCGCGATCGACGTCGACTCAGCCGTGCGCGTCGCCGAGTCGATCGGTTACCCCGTGCTCGTGCGCCCGAGCTACGTGCTCGGCGGGCGCGGCATGGAGATCGTGTACGACTCGGCCTCGATTCGCGACTACTTCGAGCGCGTGCGCGACCAGGCGATCATCGGCCCCGGTCAGCCGCTGCTCGTCGACCGCTTCCTCGACGACGCGGTCGAAATCGACGTCGACGCGCTGTTCGACGGCGAGCGCCTGTACATCGGCGGCGTCATGGAGCACATCGAAGAGGCGGGTGTGCACTCCGGTGACTCGGCCTGCACCCTGCCGCCCGTCACGCTCGGCCGCGACATCATCGACCGCGTGCGCGAGGCGACCGAGGCGATTGCGCGCGGCATCGGCGTGCGGGGCCTGCTCAACGT
>DASSWY010000319.1:0-4632 GCA_035704325.1 Microcella sp.
CTTCGAGGGCGACCCGCTCTACACCGAAGACGGCACCGGCTGGTGGAGCATCGACTACCTGTTCGGCGTCACCGACCGCGACGATGCCTTCACCCCCTACTGGGCGCACACCTTCGCTGACGAACGCGCCGCCCTCGTCGCGTTCCTCGACGACGTCGAGCGGCGACTCGCCGACGACCCCGAGCTGCACATCTACCACTATGCCGCGTACGAGCGCACGCACCTGCGCTCGCTCGCCGCCCGGCACGGCGTCGGCGAAGAGACCGTCGACCGGCTGCTGCGCGACGGCGTGCTCGTCGACCTCTACACGGTCGTGAAACGCGCCCTGCGCGTGGGCAGCACCAGCTACTCGATCAAGAAACTCGAACCCCTCTACTGGCCCGAATCCCGACTCGGCTCCGCCGTCACCGCCGGCGACGACTCCGTCGCCGAATACGTGCGCGCCCGCGAGCTGCGGCAGGGTGGACAGGCGGCCGAGGCGCAGCACATCCTCGACAACCTCGCCGAGTACAACCGCATCGACTGCGAAAGCACGCGGCGCCTCGAACAGTGGCTGCGGGCTTACCCGCGCGGACGGGGTGACAGCGGCGGCGCCGGTCCGTCCGGCGGCGGAGCGGCGGGAGGCGCCGCAGACGGCGACCCCGACCGCGACGCCGACCCCGGAGCGGCCGACGGCACACTTCGCGTCGGCGACGACGCCCGCGTCGTACCCACCTCGCCGCTGCACGACGACCTCACGGCGCTGGCTGCCCACGACGACGGCAGCCCCGCGCTCGAACCCGACCGCACGCCCGAACAGCGGCTCTACGCCTACGCCGCCGCCGCGATCGACTACCACCGCCGCGAACAGAAGAGCTTCTGGTGGGCGCACTACGACCGGCTCGTCAGCCCGCTCGACGAATGGTCCGACACGCGCGACGTCTTCGTCGTCGACCCCGAGCAGCCCGCCAGCCAGACCGCGTGGGGCAAGACCGGCAAGCAGCGCAACCTTCGCCGCCAGCTGCGACTGCACGGCGAGTGGGCACCCGGCAGCCGCCCCGCCCTCGGCGGCCGCAGCGGGCCCTTCGCCGTCTACGAGCATCCCGCACCGCTGCCCGTGAACCCGCGCGAACCGCTCAGCCGGCCCGCGCGCTCCATCACCATCGAGGCGAGCTCCGACGACCACGTCGTCGTCACCGAAACCCTCGCCACCGACCCGCGCACCGAGCAGCCCGTCGCCGAATACACCGAGCTGCCGATCGCCCTCACCCCGGCCCCGCCGCCCGAGGCCGGCAAACAGGTCGACGCGATCCACGAGTGGGGCGCGCGGCTCGTCACGGCACACCCCGAGCTGCCGCGTGATCCCGTCGTCGACCTGCTGTTGCGCCGGCCACCACGCACGCGCGACGGAGCAGCCCTCGCAGCCGTCGCCACCGGCGCCGACGGCGAGCCCGACCGCGTCGGCGCCGTCACCGCAAGCCTGCTCGCCCTCGACCGCTCGTACCTCGCCGTGCAGGGTCCGCCCGGAACCGGCAAGACCTACCTCGGCTCGCACGTCATCGCGCGCCTCGTCGCCGAGCACGGCTGGCGCATCGGCGTCGTCGCCCAAGGCCACGCCACCGTCGAACACGTGCTCGACGCCGTCGTCTCAGCCGGGCTCGACGGCCGCCAAGTCGCCAAAGCCCCCAAGAACGGCGCCGACCCCGCCCACTACGCCGAAGCACGCTGGACAGTGCTCGGAAAATCCGACCAGCTCGCCCCCTGGGCGGCCACCAAGACCGACGGCTACGTCATCGGCGGCACCGCGTGGGACTTCGCCAACACCGCCCGCGTCGAACGCGACAGCCTCGACCTACTCGTCGTCGACGAAGCCGGCCAATACTCACTCGCCGCCACCATCGCCGCCAGCGTCAGCGCCCGAAACCTGCTGCTGCTCGGCGACCCGCAGCAGCTGCCCCAAGTCAGCCAGGGCACGCACCCCGAACCCATTGACGGCTCCGCCCTCGGCTATTTGACCGCCGGGCACGACGTGCTGCCCGCCGAATACGGGTACTTCCTCGCCGAAACGCGGCGCGTGCATCCCGCCCTCGCGCAGCACGTCAGTGACCTCTCGTACGAAGGGCAACTGCACGCCCACCCGAGCGCCGCCACCCGGCGCCTCGACGGTCTCGCCCCCGGCATCCACTCCCACGAAGTCGACCACCACGGCAACGCCACCGACTCGCCCGAAGAGGCGGCGGTCGTCGTCGCGCTCGTCGATCAGGCGATCGGATGCGCGTGGAGCGACCCGACAGACAGCCGGGTCGCGCGCGGCGACGCCCCGCGCCCGCGCCCGCTCACCGCCGCCGACGTCATCGTCGTCACGCCCTACAACGCTCACGTGCAAACCGTGCGCGCCGCCCTCGACGCCGCCGGCCACACCGCGACGCGCGTCGGAACCGTCGACAAGTTCCAGGGCCAAGAAGCCGTCATCGCGATCGTCAGCCTCGCCGCGTCCAGCGCCGCCGACGCGCCCCGCGGTCTCGACTTCCTGCTCAACCGCAACCGGCTCAACGTCGCCATCTCGCGCGCGCAGTGGGCCGCGCACATCGTGCACTCGCCCGCCATCGCCGACCACCTGCCACACACCGCCGAGGGGCTCGCCGAACTCAGCGCGTTCCTCCGCCTCATCGACTGAGGGCGCCCGCCCGTCGACATCACCCGAAGGCACTCAGCCGCCCGCGCTAGCGTGGTCGGATGCCCGCCCGCAGCGACCGACCCCGCCGCCCGGGGCTGCCACGCGTCGTCGCCGGCATCGCCGCCGACTACGCCTACGTGCTCGGCCGCCGCCTCACTGCCACCGTGCACCGCCGCGCCCCGCTCCCCGGCGAAGGAACCCCGCCCGGCAGCCGCGGCCGCCCCGTCGTCATCCTCCCCGGCATCTTCGAAAGCTGGCACTACCTCGAACGCATCATCCGGGCGCTGGCCGCCGCCGGGCATCCCGTGCACGTCATCGGCGACATCGGCCTCAACGGCCGCCCCATCCCCGCCACCGCGAAGCTCGTCTACCAGTACCTCGTCGCGCACGGACTCACCGACGCGATCCTCGTCGCCCACTCAAAGGGCGGGCTTGTCGGCAAGCACGTCATGCTGCACGACGCGCGCATGACCCCCGACGCCGACCTCCCCGGCCGCCGCCGCGTCGGCCACCTCATCGCCGTCAATACCCCGTGGCGCGGCAGCGAACTCGCCCGCTACGGGCTCGGCGCGTGGCGCGAATTCGAGCCCCGCCGCCCCGTCATCGGCCTGCTCGCCGCCGAAAACGCGGTGGATGCGCGCATCACCGCCATCGACAGCGCCATCGACCAGTACGTGCCCCGCGATTCTGCGCCCGCCGCAGCCACGCGCATCCCGCTGCCCCTCGTCGGGCACTTTCGGGTGCTCGCCCACCCGCAGGTCGTCGAGCTCATCGTCGCCCGCGTGCGCGAACTGGGCCGCACCGGCGGGGGAGTGCCGCGCCGCACCGCCGTCAGCTACCCGGGTGTAGGGATTCCTACAGCAGAGTAGGCAGCCCGCGCCGCGAGCGCCGCCTTAGTCAGGAACGACTCACGCTCACGCACGTTGGCCGCCGGCACGCACCGCACGCTCGGTTGGCCGCCGGCACGCACCCCACGCTCGCTCACGCGCTCTCGCCGCGCTCCTCCGGCTCCGAGCGCTCGTCCGTCTCGTGGGTCTCCCACTGCCCCTCGGCGAGGTACGCGAGCCGCCGCAGCGCCTCACGGTTACGCAGGTGCACGGGCGGGTCGAACAGCGCTTTCGGCATGAATTGGAAGGGCCCCTTCACCGCCCACTCGTGCAGCCGCACGACGCATCCCTCGGCGTGCGGGCGCACCTCAACGAGCACGCGCGCCTCGCCGATCGGCCAGCCCTTCGCGTGCAGCAGTGCCCGTCGCGGTGCATCCCACTCGACGACAACGGTCTCGTCGTCGAGAACGGCTGGCCACACCCCGACCGAATGCTCAATGCGCGAGCCCGGTTGCGGCCAGTTCTCATCGACGCGCCGCATGCGCGTCGCGCCCACCACCCAGACGGGGTAGGTCCAGCCGTCGGCGAGCACCCCGAAAACGGCCTCGGGTGGGCAGTGGAACAGTCGCGTCGTGGTCGCCATCAGGTGGTGCTCTCCTCGGTCAGTCCGAGGTGCGGCAGCGCCGACATCCCGAAGACGGTCTTCAGCGCGCTGCGAGCAGCGTAGGCCCCGGCGAGCCCGTGCACGCCTGGCCCGGGCGGCGTCGCCGACGAGCACAGGTACACCCCGGGAAGCGGCGTGCGCCACGGGTCAATCGACAGCGTCGGCCGCGCCGCCAACTGCCACAGCGTCGCCGCCCCCATCGCGATATCGCCACCCACATAATTCGGGTTGTCGTGCTGCATCTCGGCGGCCGTCCGCGACACGGATGCGCGAATCACGTCCCGGAATCCCGGCGCGAACCGCTCGACCTGCCTCGTGATCGCCTCGGTCTGATCGACCGTCGAGCCGTTCGGCACGTGCGTGTACGTCCACAGCACGTGCTGACCGTCGGGAGCGCGCGAGTCGTCGAGCACCGAGGGCTGCGACACCAGCACGTACGGGTTGTCGGCATGCCGCCCCGCGGCGACCACGCGCTCGGTCGCCGC
>DASSWY010000327.1:0-8111 GCA_035704325.1 Microcella sp.
ACCGGATCGGGCGTCGCGGGGGCGTCGCCGGCGTCGCCCTCGCCGGATACCGCCTCGCGGGGCAGCCCGGTGGCGATCGCGCGAGCGGCCTCGACCGCGGTGAACAGCTCTTCGTCGATGACGTCGAGCACCTGCTCGCGCTGCAGCACGTACGCGCTCGCGCCCGCAACGGTCATGCCCAGCGCCGTGATGATCAGGATCACCCCGAGGATGCGCGAGCGCACCGACCAGCGCGGCGGGCTCAGAGCGGGCATCTCCCGATTATCGGGCGTGCTTCTGGCGAAAGCCCCTCATATGAGAGGACTCTCACCGCGTCGGCACGATGCCGATCGCCTCAAGAGCCTCGGCGAGCTCGGCTCCATTCGGCGCCTGCACCCACGGCGCCCCGCGATGCGGCACGTCGGCGCTGCGACGGCCACCGGCGAAGACCGCCTCGGGCGTCAGCAGCTGACGAATGGCGACCGCGGCGACGTTGTCAGGATGCGCGTCGACGAACTCTTGGTACAGCTCTTCGTCGTGTTGCCCGTCGTCGCCGACGAGAATCCAGCGGATCTCGGGAAACTCGCTGGCCAAGCGCGCAAGGGTTGTGCGCTTGTGCTCTTGGCCGCTGCGGAACAGCCGATCACTCGTCGGCCCCCAGTCGGTGAGCAGCAGGCTGCCCGAGGGGTACAGGTGTCGCCCGAGAAAGCGCTCGAGCGTCGGCGCCACGTTCCACGCGCCGGTCGACAGGTAGACGACCGGCATACCCGGATGCGCGTTGACGATTCGCTCATACAGCACCGCCATTCCCGGCACCGGTCGGCGGGCGCGCTCGTCCATGACAAACGTGTTCCACGCGGCAAGGAAGGGGCGGGGGAGGGCGGTGACCATCACGGTGTCGTCAATGTCCGAGAGGAGGCCGACGCGTGCATCCGGGTCGATGATCGTCACCGGCGCGTCAACCGGTTCGCTGCCCTCGACCGCGATCGAAATCGTGTGAGTGCCGGGCGTAAAGCGGGTCGAGACAGGCACGTCGACGTCGACGACGCCGCCGCGATCGGCACGCACCGTAACGCGCTCTCCCGCGATGGTGACCACCACCTCGGCGTGGGCGACAGGGATACTCACAAAACTGCGCCAGCCCCGGATGCGCGCGCGAGCCGACCTCGCATCGCGCTGCTCGCGCGTGAGCAGCACGCGGCACAAAACGCGTACCCAGTCAGGGCCTCCGTATCCCCGGTAGGGAATCACAACGGGGGTGAGTCCGCGGCGGCGGGCACGGCGCTCCCGCCAGGCGTGGAACCCGTCTTCCGCGCGTGCCGCGCGGCGGGCCCACGGCCGGTCAGCGACGGGCGGCTCGGGCGTTTCTTCGACGGTCACCGGGTCAGTCTTTCAGAGGCTGCGAGGGTGCCGTCGGCACCTCGGCGGGGGCAGGCGGACTGATCAGAATACCCATACGGGTATGTTCACCGGGGGAATCATTAGTTTCGCGACACGCATCAAAAAAATTCTTCATCGTCGCGCTTCGAGCGTTACCATGAGTCACGGTCGTCGAAAGGACCTTTTCTCGTGTCAAATCTCGAAGTCTCCTCGAGCTTGTTGGCCGGATCGGCGCTCATCCGAAATGAGCCTGTTCAGGCCCGCAGCACTGCCCGACTCGCCGCACTCCTCGATGCCGCTGCCGCGGTTATTGACGAAATCGGTTACGAGCGTCTCACAACGGCGATGGTTGCCGAACGTGCCGGCGCGTCGATCGGTACCGTCTACCGGTACTTCCCCGACCGCATCGCCGTTCTTCAGGCGCTTGCGGCACGCAACTCTGAGCGACTCGTCGCTCGACTCGTTGACGAGGTCGTGCCCGACCGCCACGCGACGCCGAGCGCGGCCATGCACGGCGTGCTCAGCGTCGTTGCTGAGCTGTTCCGGCGCGAGCCCGGTTACCCCTCGATCCGCGTCGGCGACGTGATCGACCTGCGCCCGATGTCGGCGAGCGAAACAGGCAACGCCGCGATCGCGTCGCTGATCACCGACGCGTTCATCAGCCGCTACGGGGTGCGCGACTCGGCCGAGCTGCGCGGCGCTGTCGCGACGGCGTACGAGCTCATTGACGCCTTCGTGGCGCGCGCCTTCGCGCGCAACCGCGATGGCGACAAGGCCCTGCTGGCGGAGGCGGGCCGAGTGCTCGACGCCGTCATCGACGGCAAGCTCTGACGCGCTGACGCGCTGACGCTGCCAGCGACAGCCTCACCTCATCACGACCGACGGGCCCCCGGAACCGCAACCGGGGGCCCGTCGGCGTGTTCGCCACTGTTTCCACCGTGTGTCTGATGCGTGAATCCTGGAAGCTTCGCGAGAAAAACCCCCCATTCGGTGGACATTTCGCCTACGCTGAACCCACGCCGTGTGACCCATGCAGGGGTAGCCCGATCATTCGGCGGATGAGGGGATTCTCGTCGTGGTGTTTCATGCCGCTGCGGTACTAGTCGCCTCGCTTACCGCAGGCGCGGTAGCGGGGTCCCCTGTCGCGCTCGAATACCCCCGTGCAGAGCCCGTATCGGCCGTGGTTTCCGCGCCCGCGGCCGCGACTCCGGCGTCCGCCCCCGCAGCGGCGTTCGCCCCGGTCTCGGCGTCCGCCCCGGCATCAGCGACGCTCATCTCGCGTGCCCACATGCCGCCAGCACGCCTTCTGACGGTGCCGGCTCTCCGCGACCGTCTGGCGACCGCGCGGGGCACGGCGCTCCTGCGCGGGCTCGCGAGCCTCCCCGCGCACGAGACGGCGCAATTGCTCGCCGAGAGCCCCGCGCTGGTTGAGCGCACGCTCGCGAATCCGCCGGCTGCCCGCCAGGTCGATCGTTGGTGGTCGAGCCTGAGCCCGGCGGCACAGCTCAGCATGGCGGGCGCGGCTCCTCAGCTCATCGGCAACCTCGACGGGGTGCCGTACGCGATGCGCGACCTGGCAAACCGCACGCATCTGCGCGCCGTCGTCGACCGGCTCGAACTCGCTGACCCCGCCACGCTGGGGGCGTCAGAGCGGCACGTACAGAGCGAACAGTTGCAGTTGCTCTACTCGGTGCTCGACGCGCTCGGCCCCGCCACGGCAAACCCTGCCCGCCAGCTGATCTCGCTCGATGCCGAGGGCCAGGGCAAGGCGGCGATCGTGGTCGGCGACCTCGCGACGGCCGACTACGTCAGCTACCTCGTGCCCGGCATGTTCATCTCGGTGCGAGAGAGCATGGTCGAGTGGGTCGACACAGCGGCCCGCCTGCACGATGAGCAGGTGTCGTGGCTCACGCTGCTGTCGGAGGCGGGAGCCGACGCGACGGCGGCGACGCGCGACGCGACCGACGTCGATACCGCGACCGGCGCATCCGTGCCGGAGGTTGCGACCGTCGCCTGGATCGGGTACCAGACCCCTCACCTGCTGAACGTCGGCAGCCTCGACCTGGCTTACGAGGGGCGCGACGCACTCGCCTCGGCGCTGCAGGGCCTGACCACGCTTCGCGAACACGACCGACCCTTCCTGTCGTTACTCGCCCATTCGTACGGTTCGACCGCGGCGATGTTGGCGCTGACCGACACGCCCACGACCGTTGATGCGCTCGCCATGATCGGATCGCCGGGGGCTCCGGGCGCGAGCATGGAGTCGTTGAACGTGCGCGGTGACGTCTTCGTCGGCGAGGCCGCGTGGGACCCGATTCCGAACTCCTCGTTCTTCGGCCCCGACCCCGGTTCGAGCGAGTTCGGCGCGCGAGCCATGAGCGTCGCGGGCGGAGTCGACGTCATCACCAACCGGGTACTCGAGGGTTCGACCGGGCACAATGCCTACTTCAGCCCCGGTACCGAGTCGATGCGCAACATGGCGCTGATTGCGATCGACCGCGGCGAGCTCGTCACCGACGGCACCCAGACCGACGCGCTGCGCACCCTCGACGCGGTGCTGTAGCGCCGCAGCTCGAGGCGGGCTTCCGCGCTGCGCGTCTCCCACGCAGCGCGTCTGTGGCTCTCCCGTCCGTTGCGTGCGCGTCTCAGCGACCGACCTGTCCGCACTCTGCCCGCGCCGGGCATCCCAGTGTTAGCGTTCTGCGACCGTGCCGCGCCCGCCTCAACGAGGGAGCCTGATGATCGCCCGCCGCGTTCTGCCGCGCCACGCTTCGCCGACGGCGGCGTTTGCGGCGGCGTTTGCGGCGGCGATTGCGCTCGCCGTGAGCGGATGCTCGATCACCCCCGTCACGGATGTCACCGACCAGCAGGCGCGCGATCGATTCATCGCGCTCGTTGACGCTGCCGAGGACGCTGCCGGTGGCACCTGGGAGGTGCAGGACGACCCGAGCCAGCGCGAGTGCACGATTCCGCTGTGGGTTCCGGGAACGCGCATCTCGGCGCTGCGCACCGGGCCCGCCCCGCACAGTGACGTTGCCGATGTGACTGCGCGCATGGAGGCGCACTTTGAGGAGGCGGGACTCACCGTCACGGTGTCTGACATCGGCGACGTCGTCGAGGTACGGGGCGAGTCGGTCGCGGGCGAGCTGCTGCTGTTTCGGGTGAGCGAGACGGCGATGACGCTGAGCGGCGAGAGCGAGTGCCGCCCGGCATAGGCCCTGCCCCCCGCTCAGTAGGATGGTCGGGTCGGCCCGCCGCGCGCGGGCATTCCCCGCTCGACCGCCTACGGCTGGAGTTCGTCCATGTCTGAAATCACGCCCGAGAGCGTGCGCCACTTGGCGTCGCTTGCGCGCATCGCCCTCACCGAGGACGAGATCGTCTCGCTCACCGGCGAGCTCGGCGCCATCGTCGACGCCGTCGCGCAGGTGCAGCAGGTCGCGGGCGACGACGTGCCGGCGACGAGCCACCCGATTCCGCTGACCGGCGGGATGCGCGTGGACGAGCCCGGCACGCCGCTCACGACCGAGCAGGCGCTCGCGGGCGCGCCCGACCACGACGGCAGCCGCTTCCGCGTGACCGCAATCCTGGGGGAGGAGCAGTGAGCGAGCTGATCCGCGCATCCGCCGCCGAGCTGGCGTCGCGCCTCGCCGCTGGCGAGGTGAGCGCCGTCGAGGTGACGCAGGCCCACCTTGATCGCATCGCCGCCGTCGAGGGCGACGTGCACGCCTTCCTGCACGTGAACGAGGCCGCGCTCGACGTGGCCCGACAGGTTGACGCTGACCGTGCATCCGGCGAGGCGCTGCCGGCGCTCGCGGGCGTTCCGGTCGCGATCAAGGACGTGCTGTGCACGCTCGACATGCCGTCGACCTCGGGCTCGAAGATTCTCGAGGGCTGGGTGCCGCCGTACGACGCGACCGTCGTCGCGCGCCTGCGGGCCGCGCGCATGGTGCCGCTCGGCAAGACCAACATGGACGAGTTCGCGATGGGCTCGTCGACCGAGTTTTCGGCCTACGGGCCGACCAAGAACCCGTGGGATCTGACGCGCATCCCCGGCGGTTCGGGCGGTGGCTCGGCGGCGGCCGTCGCCGCGTTCGAGGCGCCGTTCGCCCTGGGCTCTGACACGGGCGGCTCGATCCGCCAGCCGGGTGCGGTGACCGGCACGGTGGGTGTGAAGCCGACGTACGGCGGGGTGAGCCGCTACGGCGCAATCGCGCTGGCGAGCTCGCTCGACCAGGTGGGGCCTGTGTCGCGCACGGTGCTCGATGCGGGGCTGTTGCACGACGCGATCGCGGGGCACGACCCGCGCGATGCGACGAGCATCCCGGATGCGTGGCCATCGATGGCCGCCGCCGCCCGCGATGGGGCGTCGGGCGAGTCGCTGAAGGGCCTGCGCGTCGGCGTGGTGCGCGAGCTCGACGGCGAGGGATTCCAGGCGGGGGTGCGTCAGCGCTTCCACGAGACCCTCGAGAAGCTCGCCGCGGCCGGCGCCGAGATCGTTGAGGTGAGCGCGCCGAACTTCCAGTACGCGATCGCCGCCTACTACCTGATCTTGCCGGCGGAAGCGTCGAGCAACCTCGCGAAGTTCGATTCGGTGCGTTTCGGGATGCGCAAGGACGTCGCCGGCGGAACCGTCGAAGACGTCATGGGCGCGACCCGCGAGGCGGGCTTCGGCCCCGAGGTGAAGCGCCGCATCATTCTGGGCACGTACGCCCTGTCGGCCGGCTACTACGACGCGTACTACGGCAGCGCGCAGAAGGTGCGCACGCTCATTCAGCGTGACTTTGACGCGGCGTTCGAGCAGGCCGACGTGTTGGTGTCGCCCGCGGCGCCAACGACGGCGTTTGCGTTCGGCGAGAAGCTCGACGACCCGCTCGCGATGTACCTGAACGACGTGACGACGATTCCGGCGAACCTGGCGGGTGTGCCGGGCATGAGCCTGCCGATGGGCCTCGCGCCCGAGGATGGCCTGCCGACGGGCTTGCAGATCATGGCGCCGGCGCGGCACGACGCGCGGCTGTACCAGGTGGGCGCGGCGGTCGAGGCCCTGCTCGAGGCGGAGTGGGGCGAGCCGCTCTGGGCGAAGGCGCCGCGCCTGGGCTGAGGCGCCACGTCTGGGCTAAGACTGGCAGACCCGGCGTAGGTAGGCGAGGGCCCGCGTCGTTCCCGAAGCGCACCGCGTCAGGCGCATATCCCGCCGTCCTGCACCGGGTCGGGCCTGGTTTCGCTCACTTCGGCGCTAACCGGCGTGACTCAGCGTTGCGCGGGGTCGCGCGGCTAGCCCGCTTCGATTGCGCGGGGTAGGGCTCTGCTTTTGGACGGCGCGGGGATCACCGTTCCCTCGGGGGCGACGCCGGGCGGTGGGCGGAACGCGAAACCTGCTTCGGCGTGCCGCTCGATCGCCCACCCGTTGTTGTGCAGCAGGTGGTGGTGGTGGCGGCAGAGCAGGATTCCGTTGGCGATGTCGGTTCTGCCCCCGTGCATCCACTCGGTGATGTGGTGGGCTTCTGCCCAGGAGGGTGGGCGGTCGCAGCCGGGGAAGCGGCACCCTCCGTCGCGGGCGGCGAGGGCGAGGCGCTGGCGGCGTGTGAAGAGTCGCGATGTGCGGCCCAGGCTCAACACCTCGCCTGCGGCGTCGACGACGATGGCGAGCGTTCCGGATGTGCAGCGGTGTCGCTCGGCGGTCGGCACGCTGACCGGCTCGCTCTGACCTTCGATGCGCGCGAGGCCCGCGCCCGCCCGCAGGTCGCGTTCGGCGACGATCACCTGAACCGCAGGCGGCGTCGTGCCGATGAGCTCGGTGGGAGCCACGTGCCCGCCGAGGCGTACGAGCTCGACGAGCGCGTCGACGGCGATCTGCTCGGTCGTGCGCGGGTCGTTGAGCAGGCGTTCGGCGCGCGCGATTTCTGCGTCGCTCACGAAGCGCGGCCCGCCGCGCCGGGGCGAGGTGGCGCCGTCGATTGCCGAGCGCACGAGCGCCGCCGACTCGGGGTCGAGCAGCCCAGACAGTCGCGTCATGCCGTCGGGCTGAACGGTCAGGTGCAGGTAGCGGCGCTCGCGTCGGGCGCGTTCGGCATCGGCTGCGCGTTCGACGTCGGCCTCTGCGTCGAGCACGGCGCGCGCCTCGCGTGCGCGAGCGGCGAGCTGCTCGACCGTGATCACGGGCGCGCAGGCGACGAGCGCCGCTGCGGCGACCGCGAGCTGTTCGGCGGTGACGACGGAACACACGTGCCGCGTCGCCGGCTCGTCGCGAGAAGGCGGGATGGCGCCCGCGTCCATCTCTGTGCCAGCTATCTCTGTGCCGGCTATCTCTGTGCCGAGCTCTCGCGCGTGGTCAGGGTGCGTACACGCACCGGCGTCGGGCTCGCCCAAGCCGAGCTGAATCACCGACGCCTGTTCGATCGTCAGCTCGGCCTGCGCAACGGCCGTCGTCACGCTGTCGAGCCAGGGTCGCCGCGGCTGGCGGGGCTCAGCGATGGGTGTGCCGGAGGCCTTCGCCGTCGCCGCAGCCTCGGCTTCTGCCTGCGCGTCGAGCAACGACCCGACGCGCACCATCGTTGCGGCGTCACGAGCGCTGCCGCCGGTGAGTGACTGCACCAGTTTCTGCGGGGTTCGCGCACCGAGACGTTGCGCGAGGCCGGCGTGGCCCAGCTCAGGTCGCGAGCGGTGGGCGACAGCGGCGGCGATGGTCGCCGACGCGGTGTCGGCCCGACGGCGCACTTCAGAGAGCACGCGCTGCAGGGCGATGAGCTCGT
>DASSWY010000329.1:0-2009 GCA_035704325.1 Microcella sp.
GACCTCACGCACGCCCACATCGAGGGCGCCCGCGACCGACTGCTGGCGCACTACGACGCCACCCACCCCGCCGAAGGACCGCACCATGGTTGAGCGCCGATTCCCCCGACCGAGCGAGCTCGCGCCGCTCATGAAGTTCAAGACTCCGACCCTCGACGCGAAGAAGCGGCGATTGGATGCTGCGCTCACGATCGCAGACCTCCGCGCGATCGCGCAGCGCCGCACCCCGAAGGCCCCCTTCGACTACACGGAGGGCGCCGCCGAGGGCGAAATCTCGCTCGCCCGCGCGCGCCAGGCGTTCCAGGACATCGAGTTCCACCCGGCGATCCTGCGCGACGTGTCGCAGGTCGACACGGGCTGGGAGGTGCTCGGAAAGCGCGTCGAGCTGCCCTTCGGCATTGCCCCCACCGGCTTCACCCGCATGATGCAGACCGAGGGCGAGGTGGCCGGGGCCACTGCCGCCGCCGCGGCGGGCATCCCGTTCTCGCTGTCGACGATGGGCACCACGAGCATCGAGGGCGTGCGCGACGCGGCGCCGAATGGCCGCAACTGGTTCCAGCTGTACATGTGGAAGGACCGCGAGAAGTCGATGCAGCTCGTTGAGCGGGCGGCGGCCGCCGGCTTCGACACCCTACTTGTCACCGTCGATGTGCCGGTCGCCGGGGCGCGCCTGCGCGACAAGCGCAACGGCTTCTCGATTCCGCCGGCCCTCACCGTCGGCACGATCGTCAACGCGATTCCGCGCCCGTGGTGGTGGTGGGACTTCCTGACCACCGAGCCGCTGAACTTCGCGAGCCTGTCGAGTTGGGACGGCACGGTCGCCGAGCTGCTCGACTTCATGTTCGACCCCACCGTCACCTACGAGGACCTCGCCTGGATCAAGAAACAGTGGCCCGGCAAGCTCGTCGTGAAGGGCGTGCAGACGCTCGACGACGCGAAGAAGCTGACCGAGCTCGGCGTCGACGGCATCACCCTGTCCAACCACGGCGGGCGCCAGCTCGACCGCGCGCCGATCCCTTTCCACCTGCTGCCTGAGGTCGTCCGCGAGGTGGGCCGCGACACCGAAGTGCACCTCGATACCGGCATCATGTCGGGCGCCGACATCGTCGCGGCCGTCGCCCTGGGCGCGCGTTTCACGCTGATTGGCCGCGCCTACCTCTACGGGCTCATGGCGGGTGGACGGGAGGGCGTCGACCGGGCAATTGAGATTCTGCGCGGTGAGATCACGCGCACGATGAAGCTGCTCGGGGTGACCTCGCTCGACGAGCTGACGCCGAAACACGTCACGCAGCTGCAGCGGCTCGTGCCTATGCGCTGACGCGAACAGCCACGCGCTGCGCTCACACGCCGGACGCCGTCGCCGATTCGGTCGTCAGCGCATCGCGAATCGCCCGCAGGTGCCCCGCGTACCCACCCATCGTGCGGCCGACGAGGCGGCCCGAGGTGACGACCTCGGCGCGGTCGCTCGCGAGCGTGATCGACCCGACCCCGCGCATCCGGTCGACAAGGTCGTTGTCTTCGTGCTCGAGCAGCGGCAGAAAGCCGCCCGCGGCGAGGTAGGTCGAGACGCGCACGCCGAGGTTTGCGCCGTGCACGTGGCCGTTCGGGAGGCCGCGAACGTGCGTCGCGCGCCAGTGGGCCACCTGCTCGGGCGTCAGCTCGTCGAAGTTTGGCCGAACGGTGCCGATCAGCACGTCGACGCCCGCCTGGGCCGCCTCGGCGTGCGCGATGAGCCAGCCGAGCGGCACCACCGAGTCGGCATCTGTGTGGGCCAGCCACGCGCATCCGTTTGCGATCTCGCGCTGCGCGCCGACAGCGCGCGCTAGCCCGACATTTCCGCCGCGCGAGCGCAACACGCGCACCCCGGCGTGGGATGCGACGATCGCCTCGGTCCCGTCGCTGCAGTCGTCGGCGACCACCGTCACCGACACGTCGGCCACCGCTCGCGCTTCGGCGATTGCCGCGGCGAGAGAACGCAGACACGCGTCGATGCGCGCCTCCTCATTGCG
>DASSWY010000357.1:0-7330 GCA_035704325.1 Microcella sp.
CGAGGCGCAGCTTCTCGGCGTCGGTGAGGGTCGACGTCTCACCGGTCGTACCGGTCACGACGATGCCGTCGGCACCGTGTGTGCAGAGGTAGTCGATGTGCTGCTCGACGCCGGGCCAGTCGACCTCACCGTCGGCGGTCATGGGGGTGACGAGGGCCACAAGGACCTGGCCGAATGGGTTTGATGCGCTCACGGACTCCAGGCTACCCCGGGGCGCGGCGAGTGTGCCCGGTTGCGCGCGGCATCCGCCACCAGCAACGAGCCCGCCCCTGGTCACATCACGCGCGCAGCGGCGACGCGATGGCGACCGGTGTCGCGCTGCCCCGGTCACAGACACGACCCGCCGAGTCGGCAGGCCGACAGGTCCGTCAGACGTCGAGCCGACCGGGGCGTCGCGACACGTGATCGCCACGCTCGACGACGGACGCAACCGTCGCCACGACGGCATCCGGATCGTTGAACACGTCTGAGTAGTCGAATCGCAGCACGACGAAGCCGAGGCTCGTCAACCAGGCATCGCGTCGAAGATCGGCCTTTCGACGTTCCGGCTCGCCGTGGTGTTGGTCACTGTCGCACTCGATCAGCAGCCGGTCGCCGACGAGGAGGTCTGCGCGCTCCCGATACCCGAGCGGCAAAGGTGGCTGGGGAGTAGCCGGTATCCCTGCATCGAGGAGCAGGACACGGAGAACACTCTCGGTGCCCGACTCCGAGCGCCCGTCGACCAGCGCAAAGGCCGGCCGGGCGGTAGGTGACGCCTGAGCCGCGATCAACATCACGTCGCGATCCCGGATGAGACCCCGATGCACCGCGGAGTCGAGTACAGCAACTCTGCGCTCAAGCGGCACGGACACGCTCTCCGCAACACGGATCAAGGTCGCGGGGAGCGGTGAGACCCCAAATCGCGGCTGGGCACCGCCCGCAATCCAGTGAACGCGGACGCGACCGCCTCGCACGACGGCGGGGCGAGCGACGACATCGTCAGAGACCTCGACATAAAGGTGTCGGTTTGCGCCCGGCGGTACCCACAGCCCGTGATGACGAAGAGCCGAAACTCCGGTGACGCGGCCTCCGACGCGGGCGGCATCCGCGATGTCCGCATCGAGCTCAGGGAGCCCGTACACGCCTCGACGGAGGCGGGCAACTTCTCCCCTTGCCGCAGCGCGTTGGAGCGCCCGGGTCTCAGCAGCGGTGTCAGCAAGGTCGCACGTGCGGGCGACCCCACCGAGGTGGGCAAGTCGTTCATGGACGCTCGTCATGGGCGGGAGGATGCGACGACGATGGTGCCGTCTCGGTCGCATTGGGCGAACGGTGGAAGCCCGTGACGCTCGACGATGGTGGGGAGGGCGCAGCGCGCGCCAGACGCACGTGCCGGTGTCGCGTTGCCCCGGTGCAGGCCCGCGACAGTCGCGAGTTTGATGCCGACGCGCCGGGGGTCCCACACCCGACCGGGGCGCAGCGACACCAATGGCCCGCGGGCGGCGCGCCCTGCGGGTTGCGAGACGCCGGGCTATGGGGCGACGCGGCCGTTCGCGTTGAAGGTCTCGTAGGTGAGCGGCATGAGGGTCGCGAAGTGCTGCTCCATCTGCTCGGCGACCATCTCGATCTCGCGCTGCGGGAAGGACGGGAAGTGCGTGCCCTCACGCTTTGTGCGAAGCGAGAGGAAGTTCATGAGCGAGCGGGCGTTCATCGTCACGTACATGGTCGAGTAGATCGTGACGGGGAGGACCGCCCGGGCGACCTCGCGTGCGATGCCGGCGTCGAGCATCCGCTGATACGAGGCGTATGCCGCCTCGCAGACGCCGCGGATCTCGGCGTCGGCGACGGCGTGCTGCTCGTCGCTGCCCGGCAAGAACTCGTACGCGCCGGGCTTTCCGACCTGCACGAGGTTGCGCTCGGGGCCGGGTACGTAGAACACGGGGCGCAACTCGCGGTAGCGGCCCGACTCTTCGTTGTACGACGCGATGCGATGCCGCATGAACTCGCGGAACACGAAGATCGGCGCCTGCACGTAGAAGGTCAGCGAGTTGTGCTCGAACGGCGAGCCGTGACGGTCGCGCATGAGGTAGTTGATGAGGCCGCGGTCACGATCGGTCGCCGCGTCACCCGCGGCCGCGGCGTCGAGCGTCTTCTCGCCCTGCGTCGACACGCGCGCCGCGAACAGCACGTCAGAGTCGGAGGCGTTCGCCCTCACCAACTCGACCGTGACATCGGACCGGAATACGACCTCGTCTGCAGCCTCGCTCACGCCCGCAACCCTAGCCGCTGATGCCGACGGCGCCGCATGCGCCCCGCGGTCACGCAGCGTCACACGACGGGAATATTCGAGCCCTCGGCCGTAGTTTTCTCACACCATGGACCCGCTCTTCATCGCCGGCGTACTCATCGCGCTCGTCGCCGTCTCGACGCTCATCGGCGTCGTCGTGCGCGCCCGCACGGGCCGCGTGCGCGCCGACGGCCAGCACGTCGACACCGCACTGCTCGATGCCGAGGCCGAGCTGACCCTGCTGCAGTTGTCGAGCCCCGTCTGCTCGGCCTGCGCCGCGATGCGCCGGGTCGGCGGGCAGATCGCGAACAGCGACGAGACCGTCGGGCACCGCGAGATTGACGTCACCGAGCATCCTGAACTCGTCCGCGAACTGAACGTGCTGTCGACCCCGACGACGCTGGTCGTCGATCGCGACGGACGCGTGCGCTCGCGCATCATCGGCGCGGCGGCCGCCGCGACCGTTCGCGAGACGCTCGAGGATGCTCGCCGCACCCCCGCAGGGGTCGCCGCGTGAGCGCCGCATCGCCCGCCGCTCGCCCGGGCATTGACCCGCGGGGCCCGCGCTTTGGCGCCTCGATCACGAGCGTGCTCTTGCTCGTGGTGATCGCTCTCGGCCTCGCGACCCCGCTCGGGGGGACGCTCGTCGAGCGCCTCACCGAACCCGCGGCCGTGCTGCAGACGCTGCTCGTCGCGCTCTTCGCGTGGGGCGCGTTCGCCGGCATCGCGCGACACCCCTACGGCGCGGTGTTTCGCACCCTCATCGCGCCCCGGCTGGGTGCGCCGAGCGAGCGCGAAGACCCGGCAGCGCCGACGTTCGCCCAGGGTGTCGGTCTGCTCGTCACCGGCGTTGGGCTCGCCCTGCACCTCGCCGGCGTTCCGTACGCACTCGTGGCCTCGGCCGCGGCGGCCTTTGTGGCGGCCTTCTTGAACGCCGCGTTCGCCTACTGCCTCGGCTGCCAGCTGTACGTGCTGCTCGTGCGCGCCGGGCTACTGGGACGCAAGACTGCCTGAGAGTCGTCTCTACCCGTCGCTCGCCTACGGGTTCTAGGCTTGAGCCCCCGTAGCTCAGCGACAAAGGAGACCGACCATGGCAGTGACGAGTGAAGCGACGACCCTCTGGTTCGGATCCCTGACGGAGGGGCGGGGTACGACCTCGCTCGACACCTCCGACGCCGCCGAGTTTCCCGTGACCTGGGCCGCCCGTAGCGAGGGCGTTGCCGGCACCACGACCCCCGAAGAGCTGCTGGGCGCCGCCCACTCGGCGTGCTACTCGATGGCGCTCTCGCACGCGCTGACGGGTGCGGGCCACGCGCCCGAAAGCCTGCAGGTGACGGCGGCGGTGACCTTCCAGCCCGGTGAGGGCATCACGGGCAGCCACCTGCTCGTGAACGCGAAGGTTCCGGGCATCACGGCCGAGACCTTCGCCGAGTTCGCCGAAGACGCGAAGAAAAACTGCCCCGTGTCGGCGGCGCTCGCTGGCATCTCGATCACGCTCGAAGCGACGCTCTCGTAGTGGCAGCATCCACGGCCCTGCGGGTGCTGATCGCTGGCGCATCCGGCATGATCGGCACCGAGTTGCAACGGCAGCTGCGGGCCGACGGGCACGTCGTCACCACCCTCGTGCGGCGCCAGCCGAAGAACGAGCACGAGTTTGCGTGGTCGCCCGAGTCTCGCGTGCTCGACTTCCGCGTGCTCGACTCGGTCGACGCCGTGGTGAATCTGTCGGGCGCCTCGATCTCGCGAATCCCGTGGACGGCCGGCTGGAAGAAGCAAATTCTCGAGTCGCGGGTGCACGCCACGCGCGCGCTCGCCGAAGCCATGGGCATGGCCAGCACTCCCCCGCGCGTCTTCGTCAGCGGCTCGGCCGTCGGCATCTACGGCGACCGCCCCGCCGTGCGTCTTGACGAGTCGGCGAGCCGGGGCGAGGGGTTTCTTGCCGACGTGGTCGAAGCGTGGGAGCAGGCGGCCCTGCTCGCCCCCGAGGCGACGCGGGTCGTGCTCGCGCGCACGGGCCTCGTGATCGGGCCGGGTGGCGCGATGATGCCCCTGCGCCTCCTGACGGGGCTCGGGGCAGCGGCACGCATCGGCACCGGAGGGCAGCACTGGCCCTGGATCAGCCTGTACGACGAGGCGGCCGCGATTCGGCACCTGCTGACCTCGACACTCGCGGGCCCCGTGAATCTTGCCGGCCCGACGCCGGCGACGAGCGACCGCGTGACCCGCGCGCTCGCGAGCGCGATGCATCGCTGGCACCTGTTCACCCTCCCCGAGAAGCTCATCGAGATCGGGATGGGGGACGCGGGGCGAGAGTTGTTGCTCTCGAGCCAGAAGATGGTGCCGCAGGCTCTGCTCGACGACGGATTCGTCTTCCGGCACACCACCGTCGAGCAGGCGATCGACGCCCTGGTCACCCCGAACCGCGACGCGTAACGGCGCCGGATGCGCGGCGCGCGTTAGGCGCGCGCGTCGCGTTCTCGGCGAATCGCCTCGCGCGTCGCCCAGCGGGCCCGACGACGATCGCGCGCACCGTCGTAGGCGAGCGCGAGCCGGAACCAGTTCTGCCACGGCTCGGGGTCGGCCTCGACCTCGGCCTTGTAGCGCGCGAACAGCGCGTCGGCGCGCTCGCGGTCGAGCCGACCACTTGCCGAGGCCGGCAGCTCGTCGTCGGGCAGGCCCCCCTCGGCCTCGAGCTGTGTGGCGAGCCGCTCGGCCTGCACACCAAAGCGCAGTTCGGCGGCGAGCGCCCACGCCCCGAGCAGGGGCAGGAGGATCAGCGCCCAGCCCATCGCCTGAACCACAGGAAGCGGGTCGGTCACGAGCCGGACGGCATAGAGCCCCACGACCACGAGATAGAGGGCCAGCAGCGCCGCCATCACGACGACACCGATGCGGGTGCGGCTCATTCGACGCCCGGGCCGAGACCGATGAGGGAATCGAGGCCGACCGTGAGGCCGGTGTGCTCGGCCGCCGCGCGCAGCGCGAGCAGAATGCCCTGCTCGTAACTCGAGGGCGAGAGCGTCTGGTGGCGAATGGTGAGCACCTCACCGTCGCCGCCGAGCATGACCTCCTGCTGCGCGACGACACCCTGCAGGCGCAGCGAGTGCACGGGCACGCCGGCAACCTGCTGGCCACGCGCTCGCTGATCGACGTGGGGGGCGACGACGGGGCCGATGTCGGCGCGGGCACGGCCGATGAGTTCGGCGGTGCGCACGGCGGTACCCGACGGTGAGTCGACCTTTGCGGCGTGATGCGCCTCGATGATCTCGATCGACTCGTAGAAGCGCGCCGCCGTCTGCGCGAAGTGGCTCGCGAGCACGGAGCCCACCGAGAAGTTCGGCACGACGATGACGCCGCGTTCGGGGTGTCCGGCGAGCAGCGTGCGCAGTGTGCGCAGGCGCTCCTCACTCCAGCCACTCGTGCCAACCACCACGTCGAGGCCGGCGCGCACCGCGTGGTCGACAACCGTCGACGACACCCCGGGCGTCGTGACATCGAGCACGACGTCGGCGCCGAGCATCTCGTCGAGGTCGCTGCGGGAGTTCAGCCGCGCGGCGAGACGAAGGTCGGACTGCTCTTCGATGACACGGCAGGCGACGGAGCCGAGGCGTCCGCTCGCGCCGACGACGGCGACACGGGTGACCATGACAGCGAGCCTAGTGCGCCGCCGCTGGGGCTCCGCCTCGCGCCTCGATACGCTTCAGGGGTGACGATCTGGCGCGAGAGCTCCCCCGATGACCCGGCCGCGCGCATCCTGCTCGAGCAGTATTTCGCGATGCGTGCCGAACAGTTCGAGCGCGCGTCGCGGGACTACCACCGCACGTGGCCGGACGCGGCGCAGTTCGCGCCGCCGCGCGGGGTGTTTCTCATCGTGGAAGACGAGAACCTCGCGGGGGAACCGGCCGATGTCGGGTGCGGTGGTATCCGGATGATCGATGCCGGGCCTGTCGGGCCGCGCGCCGAGTTGAAGCACCTGTGGGTGCAGCCGCACGCGCGGCGTCGCGGCCACGGCGCAGCCCTGATCGCCGAGCTCACCGCGCGGGCCCGTGAACGGGGCGCTGCGGAGCTCGTGCTGGACACGCACAGCAGCCTGGAGGCCGCCGGTGCCCTCTACACCGCGCTGGGCTTCACCCCGATTGCGCCGTACAACGACAACCCCAACGCGAACACGTGGCTGGGGCTCGAGCTCGCTACGACAGGCTGAGGAACATCTTTTCGAGTTGAGCGACCTCGATCGCCTGGTCGCCGCTCGAGCCCTCGCGCAGGCACTCTTTCATCGCCGAAGCGATGATCGCGAAGCCCGCACGGTCGACCGCGCTCGACACGGCCGACAGCTGTGTGACGACGTCGCGGCAGTCGCGGCCATCTTCGATCATGGCGAGCACCGCACCCAGCTGCCCCTGTGCGCGACGGAGGCGGTTGGCGATGCGCGGCACCTCGTGCTCGGGAATCTGGGTCATGAGTCTGCTCCTGTCTCATAGTCAAGGCCGCGCTGCACCCACGCCATGGTGCCGCCCGCGACCGAGATGGCCTCGATGCCGTTCGCTTCGAGATACTCGGCAGCGCGAAGGCTGCGGGCTCCGGACCGGCAGATGATGTAGAGCGGGCCGTCGTGACCGGCGAGCCGATCGACGTTGTCGGGCACCGTGCCGAGGGGCACCAGTTCGACGCCCGGCACATGCGCCTCGGCGTACTCGTCGGGCTCGCGCACGTCGATGACGCGGGCACCCTCGGCCATGACGACGACCAAGCGGTCGACATCGATTTCGGTCGTCATGCGGCCCCCTTCGGGCTCGTCGCCGCGATTCCGGCGCTCCAGGTGAGGTAGCCGCCGTCAAGGTTCGCAACGGTCACACCGTACTGCTCGAGCAGGCGTGCCGCCGTGTGGCCGCGCTGACCGACCTTGCAGTGCACGATGACGCGCTCACCCCGCAAGCTCTCGGCGTGCTCACGCAGCTCGTCGAGGGGGATCAGCCGCGAGCCGGGAATCGCACCCGCGGCGTTCTCGCCCGCGGTGCGCACGTCGACGAGTAGCCACCCGTCGGCCTGGAGCGCCTCGAGCTCGTG
>DASSWY010000011.1:0-5643 GCA_035704325.1 Microcella sp.
GCGACGGCCGCGATCGAGCTGGTCAGCGCATCCGCGATGGAGGCGGGCGTCACGCGCTCGTGATCGGGCGTGAAGCGCGTGGCCTGCAGCACCCCGAGGGCGTCGGCGGCGCGAGCGACGGCGTACGTCGTCGCGGGGTGCTCGCCCGTCGACAGGGCGATGCCGCCGGTGAGCCCGAAGGCGACGTGCATGAGGGCCTGCGAGGTCGACGGTTGGAAGACGAGCTGCTCGGGCGGGACATCCAGCAGCGCGGCGATTGCCGCATCCACCCGCTCTTCCTGATCAATGATGGCGGTCATCGCGCCGTGGCGGGCCGTCGACAACAGCAGTGACTGCGCGCGCTCCTCGGCCATCGCGGCCTCGCCGATCGGGGCGACGGTGGCGAAATCGAGGTAGCCGGGTTCGTCGGTGAACTCGGCTGCGTACTCATCGATCGTGGGCATCGGGTGGCCTTTCCATGGGGCGCCAGGGTGGTCGCCGCGGGTCGACGTCGGGCCTACTGGCCGAACCGTCGCTGTCGTGTCGCGAAGTCGCGCAGGGCGCGCAGAAAGTCGACCTCGCGCAGATCGGGGCCAAGCGCCTCAACAAAGTAGAACTCGCTGTAAGCGCTCTGCCAGAGCATGAAGTCACTCAGGCGCTGCTCGCCCGAGGTGCGGATCACCAGATCGGGGTCGGGTTGGCCGCCCGTGTAGAGGTGCTCAGCGATGTGGTCGGGGGTGACCTTCTCGGCAAGGTCGTCGAGCGTGCCGCCGTCTGCGGCGTGGCCCTGGATGATGCGGCGCACGGCATCGACGATCTCGCGCCGACCGCCGTAGCCGACGGCGAGGTTGATGTGCAGCCCCGGGTGCGCTGACGTCTTCTCTTCGGCTCGCGACAGCGCGGCACACAGCTCAGTGGGAAGGCCGTCGCGGGTGCCCACGTGATGGACGCGCCAGTCACGCACGCCCGATAGCTCGTCGGCGAGCTCGGCGATGATTTGGGTGAGGCCCGCCAACTCGTCCGAGTCCCGGCCGGTCAAGTTGTCGCTCGACAGGAGGTACAGCGTGACGACACCAATCCCAGCGTCATCACACCACGTCAAGAATTCACGCATTTTGCGAGCGCCAGCACGGTAGCCATGGTCGCTCGTGCCGCCCCACTGTCGCGCCCAGCGACGGTTGCCGTCGATGATCATGGCGACGTGGTGCGGGTGCGTGGCACCCGCCAGCTGACGTCGCAGCCGGCCCATGTACAGGCGGTAGAGAGGTCCGCGCCCCCCGAGTGTTCGCGTTGAACGCACAGGTCTACGGTAGTCCACGCCCCCGCAGTTGTGACGGTCGACTAAGCGGCACGAGGCGCACATCTGCCGCGCGTAGCATCGACGGCATGACCGCCACCCCCAACGGACCGTCTGCCGACCGCGACCCGTCCGCGAGCGATGGCGCGACGCCCGCGACGGTCGAGCGCGAACCGGGGTCGGGCATCCCGAACATTCCGCTGCTCGACGAGTCGATCGATTACCGCGGGCTCGAGCGGAAGCCGACCTGGCGCGGCTGGATTCACGCGGGCACCTTCCCGCTCGCGATCGTGCTGGGTCTGGTGCTGGTCGCCCTGGGCGATGGGCCGATGGCGCGCTGGTCGAGCACAGTGTTTGTGTTCACCTCGCTGCTGCTGTTCGGCATTTCGGCGACGTACCACCGCTTCACCTGGAGCGACCGCATGCGGGTGCTCTTGAAGCGCCTTGACCACGCCAACATCTTCCTGTTGATCGCGGGCACCTACACCCCGATGGCGCTGCTCGCGCTGCCGCTCGACAAGGGCCTCATCTTGCTCTCGCTCGTGTGGGCGGGTGCGGCGCTCGGCATCGGGTTCCGGGTGTTCTGGATTCACGCCCCGCGCTGGGTCTACGTGCCGCTCTACCTACTGCTCGGCTGGGCGGCGGTGCTGTACCTGCCCGATCTCATCGCCGCGAACGTCGCGATGATGGTGCTCGTGGTCGCGGGCGGCCTGGCGTACACCGCCGGAGCGGTGATCTACGGCATGAAGAAGCCCAACCCGATTCCGGGCGTCTTCGGCTTCCACGAGATCTTCCACGCGCTCACCGTCGTGGCGTTCCTCTGCCACTGGAGCGCGACGCTACTCCTCGCGATCAACCCGCCGTTCAACGGGGGCTGAGTCGTCTGACGCGGGGGCCGCATCCGCGTCGCCCTGCTCGGGCACGACGTCGTGCTCGCCCGATTCGCCCTGCTCGGCCGCAAGTCGCTCGGCCTCGAGACGCTCGCGCACCTCGCCGCGGTAGCGCACGCGGCGAATGCGGCGGGCCATGTCGACAATCACAAAGATCGACGCCACGGCAACAAAGAAGATGGCGAAGAAGCCGGCAACGCCCGGCGTCACCGTGTTCGGGTCACCCTCGAACGGCGGCACGAGCGGGTCGTCGATGGGGTTCGGCCCGAGGCCCTGCGGCAGTCGGGAAATGACGGACCAGAACACGGCGGATGCGCTCCTCGGCGATCAGGCGGAACCGGCGTCACGATCGATGCCGGTCGGGCGGCGGCCGCACAGAATCGGCCTCTACCCTGGGAGTATCAGCGTATCCCGCGACGCCAGAGCGATCACCGAGAGGCAGGCTTCGACGTCATGACCGCGCAGCAGCGCCTCGACGAGCGCTACGGCCGCACCGCCCGCGACGACACCCGCACAAAGCGCATCCTGGTGATCGGCGGCGTGCTCTTCACCCTGGTCTTCGGCGCCTGGGTGGTGTGGGGCGGACTCTCGGGCACGAACGCCGAACTTGAAGTGCGTGAGCTCGGCTACCGCGATCTCACCGACACCTCGATCACCGTCGCCTGGGAGGTCTCGGTCGCCCCCGGCACCGAGGTGTCGTGCGCCGTGCAAGCCCTGAACGCCAACTTCGGCATCGTGGGGTGGCGGGTGGTCGACCTGGGCGCCTCCGACGAGCGCACCCGCGTGTTCACCGAGACGCTGCGCACCTCTGAGCAGGCTGTGACGGGTTTGCCGTACGGCTGCTGGCTCCCCTAGGCTCCTCTGAATCGAACTCGGAACCGGCCGCGTCTGCGGCCGGTTCCGTTTTGCATCAGGAGGCAATCACATGAGTGACACCAGTGCGACCACCCAGTGGTTGACGCAGGACGCGTATGACCGTCTGCAGGCCGAGCTCGAGCACCTGTCGACCACCGGCCGCGCCGAGATCGCGAAGCGCATCGAATCGGCGCGCGATGAAGGCGACCTGAAAGAGAACGGCGGGTACCACGCCGCGAAAGACGAGCAGGGCAAGATCGAGGCGCGCATCCGCACCCTCGCAGAGCTCTTGAAGAACGCGACGGTGGGCGAAGCGCCCGAGGCAGACGGCGTCGTCCGCCCCGGTACGGTCATCACCGCGACGATTCTGGGCGACGACGAGAAGTTCTTGCTCGGCAGCCGCGAGATTCTGGCCGACGGCAGCGAGCTCGACGTGTTCAGCGAGGCAAGCCCGCTCGGGCAGGCCATCAACGGCGCGAAGGTCGGCGACACCGTCAGCTACGAGGCCCCGAACGGCAAGAGCATCGAGGTCACGATCGTCGAGGTCGAGACCTACGCCCCGTAGGGGCTAACCCCGCTGAAAGTCGACGCGCGGTTCATAACCCGTGAGGCGACAGCCTCACGCGTGAACGCTAAAAGTCGACGCGCGGTTCATAACCTTCGGCCCTGAGCGCTCCGAGCACCTGCTCGGCGTGTTCGGGGCCGCGGGTTTCGATGTGCAGTTCGAGTTCGACCTGACTGATCGCGAGCCCCGTGCCGTGGCGCGTGTGCAGCACCTCAACGACGTTGGCGTTCTGCGCGGCCACGATCTCGCTCGTGCGGGCGAGCTGCCCCGGCCGGTCGGGCAACGGGATGCGCAGCTTCAGGTAGCGCTCGCTGGCCGCGAGCCCGTGGCTGATGACGCGCTCCATGATCAGCGGGTCGATGTTGCCGCCCGAGAGCATCACGACCGTCGGGCCGGATGCACGGATCTTGCCGGTCAGGATCGCCGCGACCCCGACGGCCCCGGCCGGCTCGACGACGAGCTTGGCGCGCTCCAGCAGCATCAGCATGGCGCGGGCGATGTCGTCGTCGTCAACCGTGACGACCTCGTCGACGGTGTCTTTGATGATCTCGAAGTTCAGCGTGCCGGGCTTCGACACGGCGATGCCGTCGGCGATGGTCGGGCTGATGGTGATCTCGGTGACGGCTCCGGCGGCGAGCGACACGGGGTAGGCGGCGGCGTTGACGGCCTGCACGCCGATGACCCGAATCTCGCGGCCGAGTTGCGCGGCGCGCTGCTTCAGCACGGTCGCCATGCCCGAGATCAGGCCACCGCCACCGATTGGCACGACGACGGTGGCGAGATCGGGCACCTGCTCGAGCACTTCGAGGCCCAGCGTGCCCTGCCCGGCGATCACGTCGGGGTGGTCGAACGGGGGAATGTAGACGGCACCCGTGCGCTCCGCGTGCTCGGCGGCGGCGCGCAGCGGCTCGGCGACCGTGTGCCCGCGCAAGACGACGTCGGCTCCGTAGTCGCGCGTGGCGGCAAGCTTCGGCAGGGCGACGCCGATCGGCATAAAGATGGTTGCCGGAATGCCCAGCTCTCGGGCGGCGAAGGCGACGCCCTGTGCGTGGTTTCCGGCCGACGCGGCAACGACGCCGCGCGCTTTTTCCTCGTCGCTGAGCGACGAGATGCGGTTGTAGGCGCCGCGAATCTTGTACGAGCCGGTGCGCTGCAGGTTCTCGCACTTCATGAAGACGGGCTGGCCGAGTACGCGGCTGAGGTAGTGCGACGACTCCATCGGCGTCACGTCGGCAACGGCCGAGACAGTGACGCGGGCGCGCTCGACGTCGGCCAGGCTCGGCCCGGCGATGGTCGACTCGTGGGTCATGGGGCTCCTCCGCGTGCGATCGCGCGCTGTCGGCGGATACCGGCGCGAGCATCCCGCAGCCCCGCCAGTCTACGAGCCGTTACTCGCGCGGCGAACCGCGGTGCATGCCGCGGCGGGCATGGTTGTCGGTGCGCGGCACTAGCGTGAACGGAATGGAACGGCTCAGCATCGGCGAGGCGAGGCGGCTGGCACTGGCCGCGCAGGGGTTCGGCCGCGCGCATCCCCCGGCCTCGTCAGAGCGCGCAGTGTCGACCCGGGCGCTCACGGCGGCCGTCGACCGCCTGCAGGTGCTGCAGCTCGACAGCGTCAACGTGTTCGCCCGCTCGCACTACCTGCCGCTGTTCGCCCGGCTCGGCGCGTACGACCCCGTCGCGCTCGACCGGCAGCTGTTCGCGCGGCGAGGCCGCTACCTCGAGTACTGGGCGCACGAGGCAGCACTCATTCGCCGCGACGACTGGCCGCTCTGGCACTGGAAGCGTGAGGCGCTGCGCGAGAAGTACCACGCGCGTGATCAGTGGGTGCGCGACAACCCGCAGATGATGCGCTGGCTGCTCGACGAGCTGGCGGCGAACGGCCCCATGACCGTCAGCGACGTCGAGCACGACGCCGCCGTGCGCCGCGGCCCGTGGTGGGGCTGGAGCGACGTGAAGCTCGGGCTCGAGTACCTGTTCGCGTTCGGCGACGTCGTCAGTGGCGGCCGGCGGGGCTTCTCGCGCGTCTACGCGCTGCCCGAGCAGGTGGGCCTCGC
>DASSWY010000048.1:0-23525 GCA_035704325.1 Microcella sp.
GGTGGGGGGCTTTTTCGTGTGCCTGGGCCGGCGGGCGAGCCGCGAGGGCTGCGGGTGGGGTGCCCTCAGTGCAGGCTCGCGAGTACGCGGCGCGCGATCGAGCACGTGTCACGCCACGTAGGCAGGGCTGCGCCAGCGACCACCGCGGCGGCAGCCAGGGTGGCACGGCGTTCCGGCTCGGTGAGCAGGGTGCCGAGGGCCTCGGCGAGCGCGGCGGCGTCGTCGACGGGCACGAGCATCCCGGCGTCTGCAGGAACCGTCTCGGGGACCGCCCCGGTGGCGCACGAGACGATCGGCAGCCCACGGGCAAGGGCCTCGTCGAAGACGAGCCCGTAGCCCTCGTAGCGCGTCGCGAGGGCGAAGATACTGGCGCGGGCGTACAGCTGGTCGCGTTCGTCGTCTGACACTGCGCCGGCAAGCTCGACGCGACCGGAAAGCCCGAGCTCGCGGTGCAGCCGCGCGAGCTCGGCGACGTGGCGCGCGTCGTACGGGGTGCCGACGATTACCGCCTGCCAGTCAAGGTCAATCAGCCGGGCCAGCGCCCGCAGTAGAACATCGTGACCCTTGCGGGGGTGCTGAATGCCCACCGACAGGATCAGCGGCGGCGCGGACGGAGCGTGGGGCAGGGTCGGCTGCTGCGTCCCCGGTCGCGCGATCGTCATCACGGCGGGAGCCACACCGTACTCGGCGGTGAGGATGCGGGCCGTGTGCGGGCTCGGCACGATCACAGCGCTCGCGAGCGTCAGATTGTCGCGCTCGGTGCGGAAGAGGTGCTCGCGGGTCGCGGTGTCGAGCCCCTCCTCGTGCGCGAGCGGGTGGTGAATCATCGCGACGATCGGCGCGGTGATCGTGGACATCAGCGTGGTCGGCAGAGAGCCAAAGACGAGGCCGTCGATGATGAGGGGCACGTCGGAGGGGACAGACCTCATCGCCGTGGTTGCCTCCTCGGCATGCGATGCGGTGGGCCGGGGGAAGCTGTCGCCCACCCGCACGTGCGTCATCTCGAGCCCGAGCTCTTTCAGCCCCTCGAGCAAGCGCTTTTCGTAGAGGTAGCCCCCCGTGACCGTCTGAAGGTCGCCGGGTATGGCAAAAGCTGCGCGCATCAGCCGGACTGTTCGGGCGCGTAGCGGGCAAGCACGCGGGTCTCGACCGCACCGACGAGCGCATAGCCGACGGCCGAGATGACGGTCACAATGACGACGGCGCCCGCGAGCACGTCGTAGTCCGACAAAGAAGCGCTAAGAGCCATGAGCGCACCGATGCCGGTTCCCGTTGCTAGCCATTCCGCCGCGGTGACGGCGAGCACCGCGGCAGGGACGCCCATCCGTGCCGCCGCGAAGAACGCGGGCAACATGGCGGGGATGCGCGCCTGACGCAGGACACGCCACGCGGGCGTCGCGTAGACCTGCATGACGTCGAGGACCTGCCCGGGGGCACGCCGGAGCCCGTGCAGGCATGCGACGAGGGTCGGGAAGAACACCATCACGGCGGTGATGGCGATTGCGCCGACCGGGCCTCGCCCGAGCAGCAGCACGATCAACGGCACCGTCGTGACGATCGGCACCGAGCGCAGAGCGATGGCGATCGGCATGACGGCGCCCGTGGTTCCGGGGACGAGGACGACGAGTATCGCGAGGGCGAGACCTGCCAGCAGGCCAGCCAAGTAGCCGGGGACCACGAAGACGGCGGTCTCGGCGAGCGCACCGAGCAGGGCGTCGCGCGTTTCGCCGCCGTCGCGGGTGCCCGTGACGATTCCGATCACGTCGAGCGGGGTGCGGGCGACGAACGGTGTGATGTCGAACGCGACGATGCCGCCCCACCACAGCACGATGGCAGCGATGACGGCTGACCCCGCGCCGACAAGAGTGGCGCGAAGCCGGCCGCGGCCGGAGCCGAGGCGTGGTGCTGCGAGGATCGTGGGCGGTTCGCCCCCGGCGAGCCGCCGCGCGATGATTCCGATCAGCCCATAGGCGGCCATGGAGATGACCGCCGCAATGGTCGCCAGCGCCCACGTGAGGTCGACGTCGAGGTCGCGCGCGGCGCGAATCGTGAGCACACCGAGCCCCCGCTCGGCGCCCGTGAACTCGCCGACCATGGCACCGAGGAAGGCGGCGGGGGCGGCGATCTGCAGGCCGGCGGCGAGGTAGGGCAGAGACGCGCGGGCGCGGACGGTGACGAGTGCCGTGAGCGGGCCCCGCCCGGCGACCTGCACGAGGTCGAGCCACGTTGAGGGCACCGCCCGCAGACCAACGAGAAGCGGGATGAGCGTCGTGTAGTAGACCGACAGCGCCGCCAGGGCGATCGAGGGCCCGTCTCCTGGGCCGAGCAGCACGCGCAGTAGGGGCGCGGTGGCAACAAGCGGCAGGCACACCACGATGAGGGCGAGACCGGTGATCGTGCGCTCACTGCGTGGCCAGGCGGCGGCGAGGGCACCGAGCGCGATGGCGGCGCCGTTGCCGATGACGAACCCCAGGAGGGCCGTGGTGCCGGTTGCGGCGAGCGCGCGGCCGAGCAGCCCGGCGTTGTCGATGGTCGAGGCAACGACGGCAGTGGGAGCGGCCAACGCAAAGCCGCCCTCCAGCGCCCGTGCGGCGAGCTCCCACACGACGAGGGCGACGACGACGCCAACGGCCCCGATCGCAGCATCGCGTCGCGCAGCCGTGATCGGTCGTCGGATGCGCGCGGTCGCCCCTGCGCTCATCCGGGGCTCTGCCCTGCCGCGGTCCCGGCGCGGCCCGCTTCGAGGGCGTCACGCACGGTGCGCTCAAGCACGGTCGCCTCGGCACTGTCCGCGCCGCGGGGCTGGGGGAGCGTGATGGGGATGTCGGCGATCACGCGGCCGGGACGCGGTGAGAGCACGATGACGCGGTCGGCGAGCCGCACTGCTTCGGCCACCGAGTGGGTGACGAGCAGCGTGGTGGTGCCGCCCCCTTCCCACAGCGCGGGAAGCTCGCGGGCGAGCTCGTGACGGGTGAGCTCGTCGACGGCGCCGAAGGGCTCGTCGAGCAGCAGCAACCGGGGGGCCGTGACGAGCGCGCGGGCGATCGCCGCACGCTGGCGCATGCCGCCCGAGAGCTCGGCGGGCGTGGCGTCGGCGAAGCCATCCAGCCCGACGAGCGCGATGAGCTGAGCGACACGATCGTCGTCGCGAGGCAGCCGGGCCAGCTCGAGTGCGAGCGCGATGTTCTGGGCGACCGTGCGCCACGGCAGCAGCGATGGGTCTTGGAATGCGACCGCGAGTTCGCCGCGACGCTGCAAGACTTCGGGGGCCTCGCCGTCGAGGGTCACGCGTCCGGCCGTGGGGGTCTCAAGCCCCGCGATGATGCGCAAGAGCGTCGACTTGCCGCACCCCGACGGGCCGACGAGCGCTGTCGTCCGTCCCGCCTCGAGGGTGAGGCTGGTCGCCTGAAGTGCGTCGGTGCCGCCCGCGTAGACCTTGGTGGCGCCCGCCACCTCGACGGCGACGCCGACGCCGCGGTCAGCTTCCATGCACTTCTTCCAGAATTGACGTGTCCCACAGGTCAGGGGTCACGGTCTGGCCGAGCAGCGCGAGCGTCTCGATATTCGAGGCGATGACGTCGTCGTTCCAGAAGCCGAAGCCGATCTCATCGGTCAGCTCCGAGAACATCAGCGGCACCTGGCGTGCAGCCTGCAGTCGCTGCGTTTCGAGGTCGAGGCCCGCGTCGGGGAACATCTCGACCGACAGCGCGGCGGCCGCGTCGGTGTCGCGGCGGTACTCCTCCCACCCGCGCACCTCGCCGGCCATCATGGCGACGACCTCGTCGCGGCGATCGCGCAGGCTCTCTTCCGTCGCGATGTAGGTCTGCGACTGCAGAGTGAAGCCGAAGTCAGCCATGAGCATCGTGACCGACTCGACGCCCTGCACCTCCATGGCGACGGGAAGGTCGGTTTCCCAGCACAGCAGGCAGTCGACCTCGCCCGAGGTGAGGGGCTGCGCCGTGTACTGCGTGGGTACGATCTCGATCTCGTTCACGTCGATGTTGTTGAGCGTGCACAGCGTCTCGAGCGCCGGCACGTTTGCGAGTGCCAAGCCAATGCGCTTGCCCAGAAGGTCGCCCGGCTCATTGACGGGGTTGTCGGGCAGGGACGCGATGACGGTGGGGTTGTTCTGCATGGCGGCACCGATGATCTTGAAGGTGGCGCCCTCGGCCACCGCTGCCGCGGCGAAGTCGACGGCCGAGACGCCGACGAGCGCCTGACCCGACACGACGGGCGGCTCGACGGGGGCGTTCGGGCCTCCCTGCAGCAGTGAGACGTCGAGGCCGGCCTCCGACCAGTAGCCGCGATCGAGGGCGATGTAGCTGCCGCCGAACTGCACGGAGTGCAGCCACGACAGCTGCAGCGCTACGGAACCGGCGCCGCCTCCGCGGTTCGCCACGCCAACGCCAACGGCGGTGGCCGCGCCGAGACCAACGGCGCCGAAGATTCCCGCACCGATCAGGGTGCGGCGGGAGAGGGAGCGGCGCTCGGCCATGTCGTCCTCCTTCGGACGGAGTCGGGTGCCGGCGCATCCGGCGCGCCGAGCCTCATTTCCACACTGTCACGTTCTGTGCGCCCTGGCGCCCTGACGCCCCCACAGGGGCACGATTCCCGGCAGGGATGCGGCGAGTGCGAGGAGACCAAACAGGATGCTTGCAGCCAACGCGGCGCTCATACTCACCCCGGCAAGCGGCAACAGGGCCACGGCGGCACCCTCCCGCACTCCCCAGCCCCCGACGGTGACCGGTAGCAGCATGGTGGTGAGCACGACGGGTACGACGGCGAGCGTCGCCGCCACGCTGAGTGGCGCCCCGACCGCGGCGGCCGCCGCGGCGAAGGCGACGAGGATGCACGCGGTCGTCCCGAGGCTGAGTGCGGCCACGCTCGTCGCGGCTCCCCGCGTGACGACGGCAGAGCGCACGGCGTCCCGCAGCGATGTCGCCCCGGCCCCGACGCGCCCGGGCAGCTCGGCGGCGGCGGCGATGACCGCGGGCAGGGCGACGGCGATGACGCTCACGGCGATCACGATCGGCACGACCGCCGGGGGCCAGTCGATTCCGCCTGGCTGAATGATGGTGACGGTGACGGCGATCCCCATCACGACGAGCAGCGCGTACTGACCGGCGAGGCGCTCAAGTACGACGGCGAGGCCCGCCGCACCGAGCCCTGCCGGCTGGCGCGAGCGCACGGCGCGGCTCGCGTCGCCAACCACCCCGCCCGGCACGACCGCGTTGACGAGCTGCGAAAGGTAGTACTCGCTCGCGGCCTCGCGGCGATCGAGGGTGATCCCGAGCCCGTGTGCGACCCGCCGCCAGCGCAGGGCCGCCAGCAGGGTGTGCAGGGTCAGCGCCGCGATGCTGAGCGCTACCCACTCTCCGCGGGCACCCGCGAGCAGCTGGGCCGTCTCCGGCCCGTCCACGAGCCGCCACAGCGCGATGAGCAGCGCGAGGGCGACGAGCGCCTGCAGGGCGACGACGAGCATCCGTCGCCGTCGAGACACAACCGGGTCGCGCGCCACGGTCACGCGCGCTGGCGGGCGAGGTGAACGATATCGACGATGAACGACCAGGCGACGACGGCGACCGCGGCGACCGCGAGACTCACGGCGAGTGCCTCGGGCAGCCACGGCAGCTGCAGCACGATGAGCGCGATGAGCTGGATCACGCAAACCACCTTGCGGCTGTACCGCTCGGGAAGCTCACCGCTGAGCCACGGCAGCGGCACGGCAGCGGCGCCAAACAGGTAGCGGGGCAGGCCTAGTGCGAGGGCGATCGGGCCAGCCGGGCCGAGGGCGGCGAGGGCCGCGAGGACGAGGGCGAAGAGCGAGTCGACCTCCATGTCGAAGCCCGCCCCGAAGCGCGACGAGAGTTGCTGCCGGCGGGCGAGCAGACCGTCGACCCCGTCGAGGCTCAGGGCCACAACGCCGACCGCGATGACGACGGGCGGTACCGGGTTTCCCGCGACGAGCAGCCCCACCAGCACGGCCACGATGCCGAGTCGCACGCTCGTGACCACATTGGCGAGGCCGAGGCGCTCGTGCCCGTGATGGACGCGCAGGAGGGCGCCGGCGAGCCCGAAGCCGAGCCCCGTAATCACCGCGGTCGCCGCGACGGCCATGGGCCCGAGCCCCAGCAGCAGCGAGACGGCGATCACCGCGACCAGCGAGATGCCGACGGCGGTGGCCACGAAGCGGGCGAGCGAGCCAACCGTCACGCGCTGCCCCCCGCGCGCGGGCTGAGCCCCGGTCAGTTCGGCAGTCGTCACGGCCGCAAACTAGCACTCGATTCCGGACATGTTCGTTGAACGAACACCCCGACGCGCCGGTACTTTGCTGGCCACAGGCGGCACGACACAGTGGAGCCGAGGCGATCCGTCGCGCAGCCCCCCTAACGCAGGTGCGGCGACGCCGGTCGGGGCGCTGATGGATTCGGGTTCTGTCAGCGCTCCGACCATCATCTCGGCGTGACGCCCTCACGGGTCCGCGGTCAGCGCGGCGGCTGGGCTCCTCGCCACTGCACGGCGGCCGCGCCGGATCGCACGCCGGCGGCCACCCCCTGCTCGAGCGAGGCCCCGTCGGCCAGTTCGGCCGCGAGCGCCCCCACGAAGGCATCGCCGGCGCCGGTCGTGTCGACCACCTCGACGCGCGGCGCGGCCACGTGCCCCGCGCCGTCGGCACTCGCCCACACCGCGCCGTCGCCGCCGAGGGTGATGATGACGCTTCGGCAGCGGTCGAGCATTCCTTCCGCCGCGCGCTGCGCGCTCGCGACGTCGGTGATGGATGCCCCGCTCACGGCCTCCGCCTCGCTCGCGTTGACGACGAGCGGGTCGGTCACCCCGAGCAGCCCCTCCGGGATCTCGCGCGCGGGGGAGAGGTTCAGCACGACCCGACCGCCGCGCTCCTCGATGGCCTCTGCCGCCGTGTGGACGACGTCGAGCGGTACTTCGAGCTGACTGAGCAGCACCGTGCCGGGGCCGGCGAGGTCTGCGATCGTGGCAACCACCGAATCCGCGTCGATGCGACCGTTCGCGCCGGGCGCGACGACGATCGTGTTCTCGCCGTCCTGCGCGACGGTGATGAGGGCGACCCCGGTCGGGGTGTCTGACATGCGCGCGACGGCCGAGACGTCGACGCCGCCGGCGCCGAGCGCGTCGAGCAGGGCGCGTCCGCCCGCGTCGTCACCGACGGCTCCGACGAAGACGGGCAGGGCACCGGAGCGGGCCGCGGCGAGCGCCTGGTTGGCGCCCTTGCCGCCGGTCGCGACGCTGACGTCGCCGCCGAGAAGGGTTTCGCCGGGGGTGGGGTGCCGGTCGACGACGACGGTGTAGTCGGTGTTCGCCGAGCCGAGCACGATGAGGCGTGCGGTCATCGCTCCATGCTGGCAGAGCGGGAGCGGGGCGCGCGACGGCGCTCCCGCCGGCGCTCGCGCCACCACGACCATGCGCCGGTCGACCACAGCGCCCACGCGACGAGCAGGGGCTGAAACAGCAGCCGCACGCCGCGCGCGAGGTCGGTGTCGAGGCCGAAGCCGTCGCGGGCCTCGGTGAACTGGGCGATGTTGCCGGGGAAGATCGCGAGGAAGAACAGGGCGGTCGCCCAGCCGGCGGCGATGCGCCACGGGGTGACGAGCAGGGCGATGCCCAGCGTGATCTCGGCGACGCCCGAGCCGACCACGACGAGGTCGACGTCGAGCGGCAGCCACGGCGGCACCTGCGCCTGAAACTCGTCACGCAGCACCGTGAGGTGCCCCGTGCCGGCCCCGATCAGGGCGAGGCCGAGCAGCCAGCGAATGATGTGCTGGGGCCACGAGCGTCCGTGCATCCTGTCATCGTGCCGCCCCCGCCTTTAGGCTGGCCGCATGACCGAGTCGCTGCGCGTCGCCGTCGCCCAGTTCGCGCCGGGCGCCGATCGCGCGGCGAACCTGGCGGGCATCCGTTCCCTCGCCGGCGCGGCCGCGCGCGAGGGCAGCGAGCTCGTGCTGTTTCCCGAGTACTCGGCGTTCTTCGGCGGTCGCATGGGCGAGCACTGGGTAGCCGCGGCCGAAGCGCTCGATGGCCCCTTCGTCGCGGGCCTCGGCGAGATCGCCCGCGAGCACGCCATCACGGTGGTCGCCGGGATGCTCGAAACGGCGACCCGAAGCGACCGTTTTCGCAACACCATCGTCGCGCTCGACCCCGAGGGCGCGCTCGTGCACGTCACCCGCAAACTGCACCTCTACGACGCGTTCGGGCAGACCGAGTCTGACTGGGCGGAGGCGGGCGAGATCGTCGACGCCGCGACTTTCCCCGTCGCCGGCGTACCCGTCGGCGTTCAGACCTGCTACGACCTGCGCTTTCCCGAGGTGACGCGTCGGCTCGCCGATGCGGGCGCCGAACTCGTGCTGGTGCCCGCAGAGTGGGTTGCCGGGCCCGACAAGCGGCACGCCTGGCGCACCCTGGCCGCCGCCCGAGCGATCGAGAACACCCTGTACCTCGCGGCGGCCGACCACCCGCCGCCCGTCGGGGTGGGGGCGAGCCTCATTGTCGACCCCCTGGGGCGCGAGATCGCCTTCATCGACGAGGGCACGACGGTGGCGGCCGCCTCGGTCGAGCGGGCCGAGATTGCGCGGGTGCGGGCGGTCAACCCGGCGCTCGCGCTGCGCCGCTTCCGGGTCGAACCGGCCTAGCGGGCCGTCAGTCGGCGTACGCCCTCGTCGATCTGGGCGTCGGTTCTGCAGAACGCGAACCGCAGAGACGACCGGATACGCGCATCCGTCGATCGCGGATCAAACGCCGCCAACGGAATCGCCGCCACCCCGCGCTCGACCACCAGCTGGCGGGCGAAGGCCGCACCATCGCTCACGCCGAGAGGGGCGGCATCGGCGACGACGAAGTACGAGCCACGGCTGGGTGACACGGCAAAGCCCGCCGAGGTGAGCCCCGCGCTCAGCCGATCGCGACGCGCGGCGAGTGATGCCCGCTGCTCGGCGAAGTAGCGCTCCGGCAGGCCGAGCCCCACGGCGACGGCGGGCTGAAAGGGGGCGCCGTTGACGTAGGTCAGGTACTGCTTGACCGCCATCGCCGCGTCGATGAGCGGAGCGGGGCCGGTCATCCAGCCGATCTTCCATCCCGTCACGCGGAAGGTCTTCGCCGCGCTCGAGATCGTCAGGCTGCGGTCGGCGGCCCCGGGCACGGTCGCGATCGGCGAGAACGGAGCGTCATCGAACACCAGGTGCTCGTAGACCTCGTCACTGACGATGACGGCGTCGTGTCGCGTCGCCGCGGCCACGATGTGCGCCAGCAGTTCGGGGGCGATGACCGAGCCGGTGGGGTTGTGCGGGTTGTTCAGCAGCACGACGCGCGTCTGGGGGCGGATCGCGCGCTCGATCCCCTCGACGGTTGGCTGAAAGTCGGGGCCCTCCAGGGGGATCGTGACGTGTCGTGCCCCCGCCAGCCCGATCGTGGCGGCGTACGCGTCGTAGAACGGCGACAGGGTTACGACCTCGTCGCCCGGCCCGGCAAAGGCGAGCACGGCCGCCGCAATCGCCTCGGTCGCGCCCGCGGTGACGAGCACCTCGGTCTCGGGGTCACGGTGCTCGCCGAAGAAGCGCGAGCGGTGCTCGGCGATCGCCCGGCGCAGCTCAGGCGTTCCGCGTCCCGGCGGGTACTGATTGAAACCGGCCCGAATCGCGGCGATCGCCGCCTCGGTGACCGCAGCCGGCGCATCCTCATCGGGAAAGCCCTGCCCGAGGTTGACGGCGCCGTGAGCGGCAGCGAGCGCGCTCATCTCGGCAAAAATCGTCGGCCGCACCGTGCCGTCGGCGTCGATGAGCCCAGCGGCATCGATGGCGCGCTGCCACGGCAGTGGGGTCGTCACCCGCACACCCTAACCCGCAGGGGTATTCGCCGTGACCGGCGGGCGACGGGCCGTCGACGGATGCGCGTTACTCCTCGTCGTCGTCGAAACCGTCGTCGGGGCGTGATCGGTCGTACTGCTCCCGCGGACCCGTCAGCGACGTCGCCCAGCGATAGAAAACCTGCTTACCCGGTTCGGTGTCGGTCACGTCTTCGTCGACGCCGCGCGCCAGAAGGTCGCTGAGACCGCGCACCACGGTGTCGAGGTCGTCGTGGGGGGCTGTCAGAGCCAGGCCCGCGGTGAATGACGAGATGACGGCCGACAGCCGGAACGGATCGACGTCGCGACTGACCATGCCCACCTGCTGCAGCGCTTCGATCAGCTCGCCCCGCAGCCCGATCTGGGGCACGTAGCGAAACGAGGTGTTGTTGCGCATGATCGCGTTCAGCGCGCTGCGGTCAATGAGAAAGAGGCTGCGCGCGAGCGGCCGCTCGTACAGCGACGACAGGATGTACAGGTAGACCCGAGACAGGAGGCCGCCCCGGGGGTCGCGCTCAACGTTGTCAACGATGCTCGCGTAGATGCGACTGAACTCGCGATTCAGCATGCTGATCAGCACGTCGCCGCTCGAGTCGAACAGCTCTTCTACCTCGGCGATCGCGTAGCCCGAACGGTCACTGATGGTGCGCATCGAGACCGCGTTGTACCCATCGTTCACGATGAGGTCGGCGGCAACGTCAAGAATGCGGTCAACGTCGGTGAGGGATTTGGTCATGCTCCGGCGGACTCTAGGGGTACGGGGGTTGCCTTCGAGTGTATGCGGAGGATAGACCCGTGAGTCCACCCATTTGGGGGGACAGTCGACTCGGTATGCCCGCGCCGCATCAGCCGCCGCAGGAACGAGGCATAGGCAACAATCGGACGCCGCACAGAGCGGACAAATACGATGCCAAGGTTGAGCAAGCACGCTGGACGCGGCGAAAGGACACCTCACACATGACGACTACGCCCGAGAACCCCGACCAGCGCGACACGGCATCCTCCGACGTGCCGCAGGCGCTGCCCCCGAGATCCGAGCACGCGGCGGCGTCCACCGACGCGCCGCAGACTCCTCCCTCCACGGCCGAGCAGGGCGAGGCGGTGCGAGCCGCCGAGCCGGTCACAGCGAGCGCGCCCCACGACCCGCGCCACGCGGCGGCTGAACCCGCTCGCCCGGCGAAGCGCGCGTCGCTCGTGCCGGTTGTCGCGGCGCTCGCCGTGGGAGCCCTCGTCGGCGGTGCCGGAGGCGGCGCCGTCGTGGCCGCGCTCTACGGTGGTCCGGGCGGTACGCCGGGCGCCAGCGCCGGACCGACCACGGTGACGGTCAACAACCCCGACGATGCCACGGTCGTGACCGGGGTCGTTGCGCGGGCCATGCCCTCGGTCGTGACCCTCACCGTGAGCGCGCCGGGCGGCGCGGCCGGCAGCGGCTCCGGTGTCATCTTGAGTGAGGACGGCTACGTGCTCACGAACTCGCACGTCGCGACGCTCGACGGCGCGACGGACGAGCCGACCATCCGGGTAACGACGCACGATGGCCGCATCTGGAACGCCACCCTTGTGGGTGCCGACCCCATTGCCGACCTCGCCGTGATCCAACTCGAGGGGGCGAGCGACCTGCAGCCCATCGAGTTCGCCGACTCCGACGAGCTCAACGTCGGAGACCGCGCGATCGCGATCGGCGCGCCTCTCGGCCTGAGCGGCACCGTGACGAGCGGCATTGTCTCGGCGCTCAACCGGTCGATCACGGTGCGCTCGTCGGCGGTTCCCGACGACTCTCCCGCCGTACCGGAGGACGAGGACTCGCAAGAGTTGCCGCCGTTCGACTTCTGGAACTTCGACATTCCGGGCAACGATCAGGACCAGGACCGCCCATCGGCGCCGATTTCGCTCAGCGTGATTCAAACCGACGCAGCCATCAACCCCGGCAACTCGGGGGGAGCGCTCCTCGATGCCGACGGTCGCCTCATCGGTATCAACGTCGCTATCGCGACGGCGGGCGGCGGAGCACCCGCCGGCAGCATCGGAGTGGGCTTCTCGATCCCGTCAAACTTTGCCGAGCGCATCTCGGGCGAGCTCATCGCCACGGGTTCAGCAAGCCACGGCCTGCTCGGCGCGACGGTGACCGACGCGACCAGCGCGTCGGGCAGCCCTGTCGTCGGAGCCCTGATCGACCGGGTGACGCCGGGCGGGCCCGCCGACCAGGCTGGTCTTCGCGCTGGCGACATCGTGACCGAGTTCAACGGCATTCCGATCACGAACCGCATCGACCTGACCGCACAGGTGCGCGTTCTCGCGGGCGGCGACGAGGCGAACCTCGTCTACGTGCGCGGAGGCCAGGCTAACGAGGTCACGGTCACGCTCGACGAATTGTCGTAGCCCGACGCGCTAGATTCGGGCTATGGCCGAGCCCGACCCCACGCCGCCCGGCGTGAGCTACGTGATGCCGGTCTATAACGAGATTCACTACATCGACGACGCGATCGACAGTGTGCTCGCGCAACGCTACGGTGGGCCGACCGAACTCGTGCTCGCACTCGGGCCGTCCACCGACGGAACAACAGATCGAGTGCGGGCGCGGGCGGCCGGCGACCCGCGCATCCGCATCGTCGACAACCCCGACATGGCGATCCCCATCGGCCTCAACCGGGCGATTCGGGCGTCACGGTATCCGATCGTCGTTCGCGTTGATGCGCACACCGAGCTCAGCGAGAACTACACGGCGCAGGGGGTCGAGACTCTCGAGCGCACGGGGGCTGCGAGCGTCGGTGGCGTGATGGTCGCGACGGGCCGCACCACGTTTCAGCGGGCCGTCGCCCGCGGCTACAACTCGCGGCTGGGCCTCGGCGGAGCGTCGTATCACGTCGGGGGCGACGAGGGCCCGGCCGAAAGCGCGTACCTCGGCATCATGCGCCGCGACGAGCTGCTCGACATCGGCCTGTACGACGAGAACATCAACCGCGGTGAAGATTGGGAGCTCAACAAGCGCCTGCGCGACGCGGGGCACCTGGTGTGGCTGAACCCTGCACTTCGCGTGACGTACTGGCCGCGTGACACCTGGCAGAAGCTGGCACGGCAGTTTCGCTCCACCGGCATCTGGCGCGGCGAGATCGTGCGCCGTTCGGGCGGGCGCAGCCCGCTGCGGTACTACGCCCCGCCGGCGCTCGTCGCTGCGAGCGCGCTGAGCCTCCTCGGCGTCGTGGCGCTCGCCACGGGCCTGCTCGCCCCTGACACGGGGCCGATCGCGCTCGCCGTGCTGACCGCGCCGACGGCGCTCTACGTCGCGCTGCTTGTCGCGCTGCTGGTCGTTCGCTCCTCGGGCGAGACGCTGCGCGAGCGGGCCGCGTTCGTCGTGGTCGTGGCGACCATGCACTTCGCCTGGGGCGCGGGCTTCATCGGCGGGGCGCTGTTTGGGGCGCGCGGCTCGGTCGACCGTTCCCGCACCGAATCCTGACCGGGGGGTGCTGCGCGCGACTCAGCCGAGCATCCCGTTCGCGATCAGGCGGTCAACAACGCGCTCTGCGGCGCAGCCGTCGTCGAGCGGGGCGAAGCGGGCCCGCCATTCGGCGCGCCGCCGCTCGAACAGCGTGGCATCGGGATGCGCGTCGGCGCGGCTGCGCGCCAGCTCCGTCATGAGGCTGGCCCGGTCGGCGACGACGGGACCGGGGAAATCGGCGGTCACGTCGAAGTAGAACCCCCGCAGTTCTTCGCGGTACCGCTGAAGATCGGGGGTGAAGAGCACGAGCGGTGCGGGGGTGGTGACGGCGTCGAACATGATCGACGAATAGTCGGTCACGATCACGTCGGCGGCGAGCAGCAGTTCGGAGAAGTCGGGGTACGTCGTCACGTCGATCAGGCCGGGCGCCCGCCGGTCGGCACCGCCGCGCAGCGTGCGGCTGTGCCCGCGCACCAGGACAACGTGGTCGACCCCGGTCGCCGCGGTCAACTCGGGGGCCACGCTTGGCAGATCGAGGTAGTCGACGAGGTCGCGGGCGTCGTCGCGCCAGGTCGGGGCGTACAGCACGGCACGCTGGGTCGGGCTGAGCCCCAGACGGGCGCGCACGCGCTCACGGTCACCCGTGATGAGTACGTCGTCGCGCGGGTACCCCTCGACCCAGATCGGCCCCGAAAATGCGTACGCGCGCCGGAAAATATCGGCCGCGTAGTCGTTCTGGGCAAGCAGTACCGACCAGCGGCGCGATTCGCGACGCACCGCAAGTTGTGTCCGCACGCCCACCGAGTCGCGGTCGAGGGCGAGGCGCTTCAGCATCGTGCCGTGCCAGGTCTGCAGCACGCGCTGATACGACCGAGGCCTCCACCGCTTACGCATCCAGTCGTTGACGACGATCAAGCGTGCGGCGCCGCGCACGCGCCACCACTCGCGCGAGCCCTCCACGACGGCGATCCCGCCCTCGGGCACCGCAACCGAATGGTCAACGACGCTCCAGTAGCGGGTCACCTCCGGCAGTCGCTCCGCGATCGCGCGGTCGAGTGCGAGTGGGTTGCAGGAGGCCGTCTGCGCGTAGAAGCTCTCGAACATGACGGCGTTCTCGGGCTGGGGGCGCGCGCGGCGGTAGCCAGCCTCCAGTCGCCGCTGAGCGCCCCGCCCCCGCTCGTCGTCGTCGAGCGGGGGCGCGATCGTCACGACGATGCCGCCCGCGTCGGCGGCGACGTCGACCCGCATCAGCGCGGTCTGGATGCCCGCCACGGGCGCCGCCGTCACGGTCGCCCTGGTGCTCGCTCGCGCACCGTCGGCCGGGGTCACGCGCAGGCGGTAGCTGCCGCTGACGGGTGCGAGCCCACCGCGCGCCCACCGTTCGACCACGAGGGGGATCACGGCGCGGAACCGGCCGTCTGGCCCGTCGCCCGACACCGTCGACGGCAGCACCTGGCGCGCACCCACGAGCTCGAGCGCCGCGATGCCCACCGTGCTCGACCCCGTCAGCGTGAGCGCGTCGGCATCGAGGCTGATCGCGTCGATGGTGACGGTGGGGGCGATCGCGGGGCGCGGCGCGGTGACGGGGCGGCCAGCGATGAGCGCCTCAATGGCGTCGAGCACCCGCTCGGTGGCTCGTCCGTCGGTCTGCTCGACGTGCTCGTCGCGCAGCCAGGCGGCGTGGGTGCGGGCCTCGTCAGCGTCATCGCCGCCCACAAGAACCCTGCCCGTGCGCTCGAGCGCGGCAGCCCAGGTCGTCACGTGGGTGCCCCCCGTGAACTCGGCGTACGGCACATACAGCCCCCGGCGGGCGAGGTAGCTCGGCACGTCTGGCGCGAAGTACACGCTCGGCACTCCGGCAATCGCCGCGTCAAAAGCGATCGACGAGTAGTCGGTGATCACGACATCAATGGCCGGCAACAGGGGCGTCGCATCGGCGACCAGGTCGCTACCGATGAGGCGAATGCGTTCTCTGTCGCTGCCCAGCCCTGCCCCGTACGAGCCCGCGCCCAGCGGGTGCGAGCGGATCAGCAGGGTCGCGCCCGTCTCGGCGCACCACGCAGCGATGCGCATCCACTCGTCGTCACTCGGCACGGCAGGGTCGGGGTCTCCGTCGCGCCACGTGGGTGCGTACAACACGACGGGGCCGTCGGAAAGCGGGCCGGTGGCGGTCTCGATGCGGGCGCGGGCATCCCGCCGCCGCGTCGCCGCGTCGCCGGAAAGCAGTACGTCGTCCCGAGGTTCGCCGAGCGGGATCACGCGGTCGGCCGGCAACCCAAAGGCGCTACGAATGCGCGCGCCGACCACGGCCGACGCCACGGGGAACAGGGCGATGTGCCCTCCCGCGCGCCGATACAGCGCGGCCATGAGGCGCTGCGCGCTGGGCAGCGACCCGACGAGCGGCAGGCGCAAGGCCGCCGCCGTATCGAGGTGCAGCTTCTTCAGCGGGATGCCGTGCCAGAGCTGCACGAGGCGGGTGCCGCTCACGCCGAACCGGTTCACGTCGCCCGCGCCGTGCGTCACGACCGCCACGCCGGCACGCAGCGTGAGCCAGAACCCACGCGCTGAGCCCTTCAGCTCGCTCGCCATGCCGCGTTGGCGCGCCGCGTCGCGTTCGGCGAGCGTTGACGCCAGCCACGTGTGACCGCGGGTGTCGCCGCCCCGCGCGGCGGCAGCGTCGTACACGGCGAGCGCTCCTTCGCCGAGGCCGATGCCCGATCCGTACACCCAGCGCTGAGGCGAGCGCGGCACCAGACGCGCCACGAGCGCCCCGGCCGCGTAGAGGGGGGCGCGGGCGAGCACGCGGGCGTTTCCGGCGCTGAAGGTAAAGCGTGCCATCGGCCCCGATTCTTGCACGCGCAGGCCGCTACGACTCGGTAACAGTGTTGCCGTGTGGTCGGGGGCGTGCGCGGCCCCGGAGGACAATGGAGGAGTGAAACTGGGGGAGCAGCTGAGCACCGCACGTCGGGTCCTGGCGCGACTCATTCGGCAGCGTCGTCACCGGATGCGCATCGACAAGCGCATGGCCGAGGCCGATTTGTCGTTGCCGAGCGACGTCGAGGTCGCCGTCTACTACGCCGACGCGCGCGTGAACCTCTACCAGGTGCGGCAGTGGTTCGCGCCGCTGGCCGCCCTCGCCGAACACCGCAGGGTCGCCATCATCACGCGCAGCCCCGGGGCGACACTGGCCCTGCTCGATGAGAGCCCGGTGCCGATCGCCTACTGTCGCCGGGTTCTCGACCTGGAACGCTTTGTGGCGACCAACCCCGTGAAGGTCGTGCTCTACGTCAATCAGAACGCCAAGAACTTCCAGATGTTCCGGTACGGCCGCATGTGGCACACCTTCGTCAACCACGGCGAGTCCGACAAGATGTACATGACCACGAACCAGTACAAGGCGTACGACGTCGCGCTCATCGCCGGGCAGGCCGCTCGCGACCGCCTGAGCCGAGTGCTCTGGAACTACGACCTCGACGAGCGCACGATCGCCATTGGGCGCCCCCAGGCCGACCACTTCGCGGGCGAGCTGCCGTACACCCCCGACGACCGCACCGTGGTGCTGTATGCCCCCACATGGGAGGGCGACCGCCCCGCTGCCGCCTACGGCTCGATTGCCTCACACGGCGAGCAGCTGGTCACTGCGCTGCTGGCAACCGGCCGCCACCGCGTGCTGTACCGGCCGCACCCGCGCAGCGGCGTGGTCGATGCCGCGTACGGGCAGGCCCACCGGCGCATCGTGGCCGCCATCGAGCGGGCGAACGCGGCCGACCCGTCGGCGCAGCACGTCTACGACAACGGTCCGACGCTCGGCTGGCAGCTCGCCGCCGCGGATGTCGCCATCTGCGACATCTCCGCGATGATTTACGACCGGCTGGCCACCGGCAAACCGCTGCTCGTTACCCGGCCCCAATCGGCGGATGCGGTGGTCGACACGGGCGGCTACCTTTCGGCCTGCGAGTGGCTCGCCGCTGAGAACGCCGCCGAGGTTATTCCCGAGATCGACCGCGTGCTCACGGACGCGGCAGCGCACGCTGCGCTCCAGCACTGGGCGACACACTACTTCGGTGACACGACCCCTGGCGCGGCGACGGCGCGCTTCCACGCAGCGATCGACACGCTGGTCGAGCGCTGGCACGTCGCGGAGCGCGAGCACGCGGCCGACCCCGTTGTGCGAGGAACCGAGCACGACGCCGACGACCCCCTCGACGACGAAGCGTTCAGCGACCGCGTGACGGCGTAGCTCAGCGAGCGAAGCGTCGCTTCACGGCCGCGATGGCGCGCGGCGCCGTGGGCTTGCGGGGCGCGCGGGGCGCCTTGGGCGCCTTGGGTGGGCGCAGAACGGGTTCGAGGCCCGCGGGAAAGGTTGCGGGCGCTGGGCCGAATGCTCCGCGCGCAGCGTCCACGACGCGGCCCCCGAGCGTGCGGTTCGCGCTACCACCGATGATGGCCCCGATGCCGAACGGAATCAGCCGCCCCAGCATGCTGCCGCCCTGCGCGAGCGCGAAACGCTTGACGAACATGTCGCGCAATTGCGAGTTCAGGGCGCCGGTGAGCGCCTTCGGTAACGACGACGACACGGTTTCGCCCCAGTACTGCTGGCGGTTTGGCCCGGTACCCGATGCCTGCCGCAGAAACTGCTGCACGAGGTCTTTGCCCGGGCCACCGAGCAGCAGCGCCATCACCAGGGTGTGCGCGTGTTCTTCGTCCGCGACGACGATGCCGTGAACCTCGGCAACCGACTGGGCGTACAGCGCCGTCATCTCAAAGAAGGTCACCGTTTCGACCCCGATGACGGCGAGCCCTGCAGCCGTACCCACGCCCGGAATCATGGTCGCGGCCCCGCTCCCTGCGCCCGTCGCGGTCACGCCTGCGAGGTACCGCTTTTCGAGGATGCGGACCACGTCGTCGGGGCTCGCCCCCGGGTGGCGTTGGCGGATCGACCGAATGTGCGCGATGACGGCGGGCCGCTGGGCCGACATCGCTGCCCGCAGACCGCGAATGAGCGCGGGGTCGGCCGGGCGGGCGACCGCGCTCTGCTCGATCGGGGCATCGCTGGATGGCTCGGGGGTGGTGCTCATCGCGGGCTCCCATAGTCGGCGTTGTAGCGCTCGAGTACCTCGGTGATCGGGGCGTCGAGGGCCAATGCGCCCTTGTCGAGGTAGAGTCCGCGCGTGCAGAAGCGCTTGAGGTCGCGCTCGTTGTGCGAGACAAAGAACAGGGTGCGGCCTCCAGCGAGGAGCTCGTCGATGCGCGCATAGCACTTGTCGCGAAACGCTTTGTCTCCGACGGCGAGCACCTCATCAACGAGCAGAATCGGCTCGTCGAGGCGCGAGATGACCGAGAACGCCAGGCGCACCTTCATGCCACTCGAGAGGTGCTTGTACGGGGTGTCGATCACGTCGCCGAGTTCGGCGAAGTCGATGATCTCGTCGAAGCGCTCGTCGATGGTGCGGCGCGTCATGCCGTGCAAGCCCGCCGTGAGGTAGACGTTTTCCCGCACGGTGAGGTCGTTCACGAAGCCGCCCGTGATCTCGATGAGCGGCGCGACACCCCTGTGCACCGCGACGCGGCCCTCGTCGGGCAGCACGACGCCTGCGACCAGTTTGAGCAGCGTCGACTTGCCTTGACCGTTGCGCCCTACGACGCCGATGGCTTCGCCGGCGTGCACTGTGACGCTGACATTGCGCAGCGCCCAGAACTCGCCGGGTCGCGCGCGGCGATTGCGCCCCGCAAAGAGGTCTTTAAACGAGCGGCGGCCCCCGCGGTTGCGACGGAAGCGAATTCCCGCATCCCGGACATCTATGACCGGTTCGGCCACGCTCACACCTCCTTCAGTACGGCGCGCACGGTGCGACGGAAGATGATCAGGCCAAGCCCGAGGAACCCGAGCGACATGATGACCGCGATTCCGACGGCCCACCCGTCGACCAGCTCGGGGAAGAACGCGGCGCGATACAGCGAGAAGATGCCCGCCAGCGGGTTGAAGGCGGCCCACGCGCCGAGTTCGCCGGGAAGGTCGTCGAGTGAGTAAATGATGGGCGACGCGTAGAACAAGAACCGCAGGATCAGCTTCACGGCCCGCTCGAGGTCGCGGAAGAACACGACCAGCGGCGCGATGATGAGGCCGAGCCCCACCGTCAGGATCGCCTGCAGTGCGACAGCCAGGGGGAACCACAGCACCCCCCAGGTCAGGGGAGCGCCGAAGGCAATCGCGAACACCGCGAGTACCGGAAGGCTCAACACGAATTCGATGCCCTTGGACAGCACGATGCGGTTGACCCAAATGCTGCGGGGGATGCGCGTAGAGCGCACCAGCTTCGCGTCGCGAATGAAGGCGCGCGTCGCATCGCTCACCGCGCCCTGGAACCACATCCACGGCAGCAGGCCGGCAATGAGGAACACGATGTAGGGGGTCGCCCCGACGGTGCGCTCGACGATTTGGGTAAAGACGAACCAGTAGATGGCCGCCATGACGAGCGGATCGAGGACGCTCCAGAGGTAGCCGAGAAACGACGTTGAGTAGCGCACCTTCAGGTCGCGCGACGTGAGCAACCACAGTGATTGCCGGTATGCGGCCGACGCGGAGCGCGCGGGCGGCACGGGGGCAGGGGCGGTCACGCGATAACGCTAGCGCCTCGCGATGACGCGCGACCGAAACCCAAGCGGGTCGGTCGTGCGTGCGAGCCTGCTGCGATCAGACGAAGAGGTTGGCGCGCTCGAGGTCCTCGGCGAAGTCAACCTCGACGGCGTACAGGTCACTGATGTCGACCGGTTCGATGCGCAGCTTGTCGTGCTGGATCGCGAGCTCGATGCCGCGCTCAAAGTAGTCCTGGTCGTCGACCCGCTTCAGCTGCTGGATCAGCGCCTGCTTGTGGGTACTCGAGATGTAGTTGATGCCCACGGCCTCGCCGAGGCCGCCGACGACCTGCTTCGAAATCTCGTTGATGAAGCCCTCGGCGTCAACCGTGTACTTCACTTCCTCGTCGCTAACCTTCGCCGTGTTCACGGTGACGAAGCTGCGGTCAGCGTGAACGAGCGGGGCCGAGCGCACGAGGGCCTGCGGGTCGAAGACGACGTCGCCGTTCAACCACAGCACGCCCGACTTGCCCGTCGCCTTCAGGGCGCGCAGCAGGCTCTTTGACGTGTTCGTCTGGTCGTACGCCTCGTTGTAGACGTAGTCGACGTGGGGGAACGCCTCAATGATGTGCTCGAGCTTGTATCCGACGACGGTGGTGATGGTGACGTCGGTGCCGAAGGCGGCACGGATGTTGTCGTGCTGCTGCTGCATGATGGTGCGGCCGTCGCTGAGTTCGGTCAGCGGCTTCGGAAGACTGCGGCCGAGGCGGCTACCCATGCCAGCGGCGAGAATGACGACGTTGACGGTCATGACGGTTCTCCTCAAGATGTGTCGGGCCCGGCGAAGACAATCGCGAGTCGCTCTCGATTAGTGATGCGGTCGAGGCGCCTGGGCGCAGGAAAGTGGGGTGACACTCCGTCGTGTGCCCCCGAGTTTAGCCGTTTCGCCCCGAAAAGTTCAGATTTTGTTCATCTCGCCTTCGTAACGAGACGAATCGACCGGCTGCACTCTCGCACAGTGACGCACGGGTGACGAGTATTTCTCCGCAGCGGCCACGCGCGCCCCAACCGAGTCCTGACCGTTCGGTACGGTGGGTGCGTGACAGCCGCCAAGCCCCGCCGAAAGAAACCGGCGACCCCGAAGCGGCCCACTCCGCCGCCGCCCGCACAACCCGTCGTCCTCGAGGTCTCCGGGCTCACGAAGCGTTTCGGCGGTGTCGTCGCGGTGGACGGCGTCTCGTTCACGGTTCGCCGCGGAACAATCTTTGGCTTCGTCGGCCCGAACGGCGCCGGCAAGACCACGACCCTGAGCATGGCGACCGGCCTCATGCGCCCCGACGCCGGCACCGTGACCGTCAGGGGTGCAGACGTCTGGGCTGATCCCATCGCCTCCAAGCGCATGATTGGCGTGTTGCCCGATCGCATGAGGCTCTTCGATCTGCTCACCGGCGCTCAACTGCTGTACTACTGCGGGGTGCTGCACGGCCTTGACCGCGAAACCGCCCGCAGCCGCACGACCGACCTGGCCCGTTCGCTCGGTTTGGACGACGCGCTCGATCGGCCGGTGCGCGATTACTCGATCGGCATGATCAAGAAGATCTCACTGGCAGCGGCCCTCATTCACGCGCCGGCGCTGCTCGTGCTCGACGAGCCGTTCGAGGCGGTCGACCCCGTGTCCACGCAGCTCGCCTCCGACGTGCTGCGGCGCTACGCCGATGCGGGGGGCACCGTCGTGCTGTCGAGTCACAACATGGACTTCGTTGAGCGCATGTGCGATCACGTCGGTGTCATTGTGGGCGGGCGCATGCTGACGGCGGGCTCCATGGACGAGGTGCGCGACGGCCTGCGCCTCGAGGAGCGTTTCGTCGAACTCGCGGGCGGTCGCCAGGCGGTGGAGGGCCTGGAATGGTTGACAACCTTCTCCGACTGAAGCTCGCTCTGCTCGCGTCGTCCTTCCGGCCCGGTTCTCGTCGTCTCGGTCGAAGCATCGCCGTGTCGCTTCTCGTCGTCGCGATCATTGTCGGGATGCTCGGTGCCGGCGCGCTCGCCGACGTCACGAATCCGGCACACCGCGCCGCCCTGGTCATCGGTGCCGGAGCGCTCTCGCTCGGCATCCTCGTGGCGCCCCTCGCGGCCGGGCTCGGATCCGCGCTCGAGCCACGACGCTTCGCCAGCTACCCGATCCCGTCTGGCCAGTTGGCCCTGGGTCTCGGACTGGCTGGCGCCGTGGGGGCGCCGGGCGCGCTCGCGGTTGCGCTCGCCGTCGCGGTCGAGAGCGCCTGGCTTGACCTACCCGAGCGGGGAGTCGCGATCGCGGCGGGCGTCCTGACCGCGATCACGATCATCCTGTCGTCGCAGCTGCTGGTGACGGTAGCCGCCCGACTAGCCGTTTCTGAGCCAGCGGCGCGCGCCGTGGCGGCGACCGCCCGCGTGACGGTCGTCGTCGCCATTGCCGCAGCGGGCCTCGCGGCAATCGTCGCCGCCCGCGGCACGGACGGCGCCGCGCTCGAGCGATTCGCCGAGGTCGTCGGTCGCAGCCCCGGTGGCCTCACGTGGGCCGCGATCGGTGCGCCAGCGGGGGAGGCCGTCGCCCGACTGGCGATCGCCGCGCTCGCGGTCGGCGCTCTTGCCGCGCTCTGGTGGTGGGTCGTGGCACGCGTCGTCGTGTCGCCCGAGCGACGCTCGGCCCCGGCAGACCGAGCCGCCGATCGAGGCCTCGGCTGGTTCGACATGACGCCCGCCACACCCGGTGGGGTCATCGCGGCGCGCTCGCTGCTGTACTGGACTCGCGACCCGCGCTACCGCGTCGTGCTCCTCGGCCTTCCGCTGGCGCCGCCGTTGATCATGCTCGCCCTGCTCATCGCGGGAGTGCCCCTGCCTCTGCTGTGGCTGATCCCGTTGCCGTTCCTCGCGCTGTTTCTCGGCTGGTTCAGTCACAATGACGCGGCCTACGACCACACGGCCATTTGGCTCCACATCGCCGCCCCGCTGCGCGGAGCGGCCGATCGCTTTGGGCGCCTTGTCCCGCCGCTGGTACTCGGGGTTCCACTCATTCTGATCACGGCTCCGCTGTTCGCTCTGTGGTCGGGTGTGGCGAGCGGGTTTGAACTCGTGGCGGGGGTCAGTCTCGGCCTGCTCCTGACCGGCCTGGGTGTGGCGAGCGTGGTCTCGGCGCTCGCGCCGTATCCGGCAGCACGGCCCGGAGCTGGGCCATTCGATCAGCCGCCGCTGACCGGGTCACGCGCCACCTGGGCGCAGGCTGGTGCGCTTGTCGCGACCCTCGGGTTCATGTCGCCCACGATGGTCGTGGCGTGGTGGGGCGTCACGACGGACGCGATGTGGTTGCCGCTTGCGGGCATCGCTGGTGTGGCGACGGGCATCGGCATGCTCGTGCTCGGTGTCGCGGTCGGCGGCCAGATCTACCGCCGACGCGCACCCGACATCCTCACGCTCGCCCAGCGCACCTAGCGCCCGCGCCTTTACAATCGGCGCATGGCGACAACGGACGATGCAGGTCAGGGTGGCGGGGTCGACGTTCTCGACCGCGAACTCGAAAAGCTGCTCGAGGGCGAGCAACTCGAAGACGGCGACCACGAGCGTTTTTCGCACTATGTGCCCAAAGACAAGATTCTCGAGTCTGCC
>DASSWY010000120.1:0-8507 GCA_035704325.1 Microcella sp.
GTGCTGACGATTCATGGCTCGAAAGGTCTCGAGTGGGACGCGGTCGCTGTGCCGCGCGTCGTCGACGATGAGCTGCCGTCGAAGCCGCGCTCGACCCGTGGCTGGCTGAGTCTTGGCGTGCTGCCGTACGAACTGCGCGGAGACGCTGCCGAACTGCCGGTCTTCGCCTGGCGCGGGGCAGAGAGTCGCAAAGAGCTGCTCTATCGGCAGAAGCAGTTTCAGGCCGACGTCGCCGAGCACCTCGAACGCGAAGAGCGCCGCCTCGCCTACGTCGCCGTGACGCGTGCCCGCCACCGGTTGCTCGTGACCGGCTCCTTCTGGGCCTCGGCCGCGAAGCCCCGAGCCTTCAGCCGGTTCTTGGCCCCGCTCATCGAGCGTGAGTTGATTCCGCCGGTCGCCGACGTATCGACGGACGAGCACAACCCGCGCGCCACCGACGACGAAGATGCACCCTGGTGGCCCGCCGACCCGCTCGGCACCCGACGCGAGGCGCTCGAGGTGGCCGCGGCGCGCATCCGGGCATCGGCCTCGGGTGGGCAGGGTGGCGACGACGACGTGGCGGGCGATTCCGCGAGCGACGCCCTCGGCTGGCAGCGCGACATCGACCTGCTGCTCGCCGAGCGTGCCGATCGCGAGCGACGCGGGCACGAAGTCGCCGTGCCGTACCGCGTGCCAGCCTCGGCGTTCCGGCAGTACGTCACCGAGCCCGAGGCGGTCGCCGAGCGCCTGCGCCGCCCGGTGCCGCAGCGCCCCTACCGGCAGACCCGCCTCGGCACGGTTTTCCACCGCTGGGTCGAGCAGCGTTACGGCCTCACGGCGGTGCCCGATCGCATCGACGATGCCCTTAACGGTGCACTCGACGCCGCCTTCACCCACGATGACGGGGGAGAGGGCGTCGACCCCGCCGCCCTCGAGGCGCTGCAGCAGCGCTTTGCGGCCTCGGAGTGGGGCGACCGCGAACCGCTTGAGGTTGAGTGCGAGATTCACCTCCCGTTCGCCGGGCACCTCATCATCTGCAAGCTCGACGCCGTGTATTCGGCCCGGCTACGCGGTGACGGCGGCCGCTTCATCGACGGCGTCGAGGTCGTTGACTGGAAGACAGGGAAGGCGCCGAGCACCGACGAGGAGCGCGCCGAAAAGGTGCTGCAGCTCGCGCTCTACCGTCTTGCGTACGCGCGCCGCACTGGCCGGCCGCTCGACGAGATCAGCGTCGCCCTCTACTTCGTCGCCGACGACCTCGTGTTGCGGCCCGAGCAGCTGCCGGGCGAGGCCGAGCTCGTCGAGCTCTGGCGCACCGCGGTCACGACTCGGGGGTGAGGCGCGGCTCAGCGGGCGGCGACCGGGGGAGCGAAACGCGAGCGGTAGCCCTGAACGGCACCGCGCATCCCGATGCCGCAGACGCCGACGAGCTCGTCACCGCGGAAAAACTCGACCACGCACTCGTCCTCGAGGTTTCCGGCCACGACCTCGCTGCGGTCGGCCAGGTACGTCATGCCGAAAGCCAGCAGGTGCATGTCGTACTGGTCAGACCAGAACGACGGCAGCGGGGCGAACGGCGCCTCGACGATCGGCGCGCAGTCGTCACCGCGCAGGTGCGCCGCGAGCACCTGGCCCGCGCGCTTGCCGGTCTCGGTCGGCAGGTTCCAGTGTTCGACCCGGCGCGCAACCTCGTCGAACAGCGGGTTCGGGTAGCGGGCCACGTCGCCGACCGCGTACACGTTCTCGAACACGGTGCCGTCGGCGCGCACGGCCTGCAGGCCACCGTTGACGAGCACGCCGTCGCTCGCGTCGAGCCCCGAACCCTCCAACCACTCGGTGTTCGCATCTGAGCCGATCGCGACGACGAGCACGTCACACTCGAGCATCACGCCACTCGTCAAAATGACGCGCTCGACGCCCGGGTCGCCGACCAGACCGAAGAGCCCGTTCTCGCAGAAGAAGCGCACGCCGTGTGCCTCGTGGCGGCGGCGCACCTCGGCACCGAGCAGCGGCCCGAGCGCGCGCTCGAGCGGGATGCGCGACTGCGACACGACCGACACGGTCGCCGCGCCCGCCTTCGCCGCTGTCGCCGCGATCTCACAGCCGATGAACCCCGAGCCGAGAATCACGACGTTCGCGCCGGGGCGCAGCGCCTGACGCAGCGCCACCGCGTCGTCGAGCGTGCGCAGCACGTGGATGCCGGTGAGGCCGTGGTCGTCGATGGGCAGCGGCTTCGGGCGCAGCCCCGTCGCGATCACGAGCGCCCGATACGGATGCTCGGCGCCGGTCTCGTCGACCACCACCTGCCGCTCGGTGTCGAGCGACGCGGCAGCCCTGCCGAGCACCCACTCGACGTTCTCCTCGAGCGCTGAGCGGATCGGGAAGGCCACATCCTCGTGGCCCTGCCCCTCGGTCTGCAGCAGCTCTTTCGACAGCGGCGGGCGGTTGTAGGGCGCGTGGGGTTCGGCGCCGAGAAACGTGATCGGGCCGGCGTAGCCAGCGCGGCGCAGGTTCTCGGCGGTGCGCAAGCCGGCCATCGACGCGCCGACGATCAGGACGGGGCGCGCGTCAGCATCCATAGAGAAGCCCTATTCGCGGGTCAGCGTGATCGCCTGCATGGGGCAGACGTCGGCGGCAGCCTCGAGGTCGCCGAGCATCTCGTCGGGCGCCTCGGCCTGGTACTCGAGCTTGTCGTCGGCGTTCAGCTGAAACACCTCGGGCGCCTCGAACACGCACTGGCCGTAGTGCTGGCACTTGTTCATGTCGACGTCGATCTTGATCATCGGTTCTGCTCCTCGGGGGTCGATTCCTCGATGCGGGACGGGTACAGGTCTTTCGACGGGGTGCGAATGCCGCGGAACTCCCAGTCGCCGCCGAGCGCGGTCGACACGACCTCTTCGCTCGAGGTCGGCTGGGCGCCCACGTCGCTGCGAATGGGCGTCGGGCCCTCGACGATGGTGTTGGTGAGGCGGCCAAGGCCCTCGACCTCGACCTCGACGACGTCGCCCGGGAAGACGGGGCGCGAGTTCGCGGGCGTGCCCGAGAAGATCATGTCGCCGGGCACGAGCGTGATCGTGCGGGCGAGGTCGGCGACCAGGTAGTGCATGTCCCACTCCATGTTCGCGGTCGAGTCTTCCTGCTTGACCTCGCCGTTGACGATCGTGCGAATCGTCTTGTTGCGGAAGTCCCAGTCGGTCACGAGGCCCGGCCCGACGGGGGCGAGCGTATCGCTGCCCTTCACGCGCAGCATCGAGCCGGCGTCGGTGTCGCGGAAGTCGTGCAGCCCGTAGTCGTTGCCCACCGTGTAGCCGGCGATGTAGTCACCGGCCTCGGCAGGCGACACGTTGCGGCACGACTTGCCGATCACGATGACGATCTCGCCCTCGTAGTTCAGCCACTGGCAGCCGACGGGGCGCACGATGTCGCCACCGTGGCTGTTGAGCGCCGTCACCGGCTTGTGGAAGTACGTCGGCGCCGCCGGCAGCTTCGTCATGAACTCGTCGGTGCGGCTCTGATAATTCAGGTGCACCGCGATGATTTTCTGGGGCTCCGTCGGGGGCAGGTGAACCGCATCCTTGATGGCGATTTCGCGGCCATCGGATGCGCGCAGCACGTCACCGTCGCGCGTCACCTGAACGGGCGCGCCGCCCAGCAGGATGCGGCGGTACTCGGTCACGCGGCACCCGCCTCGGCGAGCGGCGCGTCGCCTACGTCGCGCGAGAGCGTGACGTCTTTCGGCGGCGGGAAGCCGCCCTCGGGCTCGGGGAAGTACACGTGCACCTGGCCCGTACCGATCGAGTTTTCGTACTCGGAGTACATGACGCCCTTCGCCGTGTTCGCCTCTTCGCCCGTGGCGCCCGCCATCTGCAGCCAGTGGCTGAAGTTCGCCTCGGGCTTGAACTTCTTGAACTCGGGCATGGTGTCGAGGATGCGCTTGTGGTCGCCCTGTTTCATCCACTCGATGCGCTCGAGGTCGGCCTCGCGAGCACCGTCGCTGAAGATGTGGCTCGGGTCGCTCGACTCGTGGCGGCGCAGGTCACGCAGCTTGTAGAAGGTGTGCGACAGGGCGCCCGAGGCGAGCAGCAGCACCTTGCGGTCACTGTCGCGGATCGCCTCGCCGAGGGCGCGGCCGGCGCGCAGGAAGTCTTCGGTCGTCGCCGTCTGGCAGACCGAGAGGCTCACCCAGCGCTTGTCGAGGCCGCGGCCCAGGTAGTGCCAGAGGTTCACGGTCGCGTAGAAGATCGGCAGGTGCGGGTCAGAGATGGGGGTGACCCAGGTGCCGTTCTTCTCGTCGTAGTTCGCCACGGCGTTCGCGAGCTCCGGGTCGCCCTTGAAGGCGTACGGAATCTGCGACATGCCGCGCGGCAGCTCTTCGCTCGTGAAGAGGCCACTGCGCTCGGCGTGCGAGGTGATGACGAATTCGACGGTGGTCGCCCAGTGCGAGTCGAGCACGACGACGGTGTCGTAGTCGAGGGTCTCCATGACCTCTTCGCGTAGGCGCTTCAGGCCCGGAACGAGGGTGATCTCTTTGCCGTCATTGAGGTCGTAGCGTACGTCCTGCGGCAACATAATTGTGGGCACGTGAGCGAGCAGTGCTGCTCCGACGACTTTTCCCATGATTAGTCCTTCCATCCGGTCGGTGCGTAAACGGTGTTCTTGACGTCGGCGTAGAAGTCGAACGACCACACGCCGCCCTCGCGGCCGATGCCCGACTTCATCGAGCCGCCAAACGGGGCGGCGAGGTCGCGCACGAAGAAGCAGTTGACCCAGATCGTGCCGGCGACCAGGTTCTTGGTCAGGCGTTCGGCGCGCTCGCGCTCGCCGCAGACGACGACGGCGGCGAGCCCGTACTCGGTGTTGTTCGCAAGCTCGACGGCCTCGTCGTCGCTCGCGAAGGTCTGCATCGCGAGCACCGGCCCGAAGACCTCGGCGGTGAGGATCTCGCTGCCGGGCTTGGCGCCCGTGATGAGGGTCGGGCGGTAGTACAGCCCGCCGAGCTCGTCGTTCGGGCCGCCGCCGAATGCCACCGCGGCGCCGTCGGCCTGCGCGCGCTCGACGAAGCCGGCGACGCGCTCGAGGTGCACGCGGTGAATCTGCGGGCCGATCTGCGTCGCCTCCTCGCGCGGGTCGCCCTGCACAATCTGGGCCGCGCGCTCGGCGAAGCGTTCGGCGAAGGCGTCGGCGATGTTCTCGTGCACGAGTAGGCGCGTGCCCGAGAGGCACACCTGACCCGCGTTGTCGTACTGCTCGAGCGCCAGCTCGACCGCGAGGTCGAGGTCGGCATCGTCGGTGACGATGAACGGGCTCTTGCCGCCGAGCTCGAAACTCACGGGCGTCAGGTTGTCAGCCGCCGAGCGCATGATCGCCTTCGCGGTCGGCACCGAGCCGGTGAATGCGATGCGGGCGACGGCCGGGTGGGCAACGAGCGCCGCCCCGGCCTCGGTGCCGTAGCCCTGCACGACGTTGAAGACTCCGGGTGGCATGCCGGCCTGCTCGCACAGGTCGGCGAAGACGCTCGCCGTGAGCGGAGTCCACTCGGCGGGCTTCAGCACCACGGTGTCGCCGGCAGCCAGCGCCGGGCCGATGCGCCAGGTGGCGAGCATGAGCGGGGCGTTCCAGGGCGTGATGATGACGGCGACGCCCGACGGATCCCAGGTGACGACGTTGTCGTGGCCGCGGGTCTGCCACACCGGGTGCTCGAGTTTGTTCATCGCCCAGTCGGCAAAGAAGCGAATGTTCATGGCCACGCGCGGCATGACGCCGCGGCGGTGGCTGCGCAAGAGCGAGCCGTTGTCGAGCGTCTCGAGCTGCGCGAGTGGCTCGATGTTCTGCTCGATGAGGTCGGCGAGGCGGTGCAGGATGGCGCCGCGGCCCTCGGGGCCGAGATCGCGCCAGGCGGGGAACGCGTTGCGTGCGGCCCAGACCGCGGCATCGGCCTCGCCCGCGCCGCCGCGCGCGACATGCGCGAGCACGGCGCCGTCGATCGGAGAGATCGACTCGAAGGTGTCGTCGCTCGCGAATCGCTGCCCACCGATGTAGTGGCGGGTGTCGACGGTGAGGCCGGCGAGTGTCACCTGGTGCACGTGGCTGCTCCCTTGCAGTCGGGTTTCATTCGTATACGAACGATTGCCACGATAGTAGACCACCCGGTCGGGGGAGCGGTAGGGCGCGAGCGTGATTGGGGCGCGAAACGCGCCTCGCGCATCCGGCCGCTACGCGCCGAGACGGCCGCCGGGCGTTGCCGATGCCGCCTCGCGCGTGCGCCGGTCTCGCTTGTCGCTAGCGCTCGGTCAGTCGCGTGATCTGCCGCAGCATCTCGGCCAGCTCGCGCCGCCGCTCGGGGTCGAGGCTCGATGTGGCCTGCTGCTCGTGCGCGTTAAAGGTCGGAAACAGGGTGAGCATGAGCTCGCGACCGGCGTCGGTCATCGACACGATGACGAGGCGGCCATCGCTCGTGCTGCGGGCGCGTGTCACGTAGCCCTTCGCCTCGAGCGTGCCGAGCACGCCCGTGAGGGTTGCCTTCGAGAAGCCGCCCTCTTCGGCGATCTGCCGGGTCTCGATGGGCTCCCAGATCCAGGTGACCCAGAGCACGACGAAGGCGGTCCAGCTGAGGTCGGTCGGTGCGAGCACGGTGCGCTCGAAGTAGTTGCGCGTCGCGTTCGCCGCGCGAAACAGGTTCGAGATGACCGCCATCGCCTCAAAGTCGATGGGCAGACCACCGAGGCGCTCGGCGACCTGCTGCTCGGTCTCGGCGAGCGTGTGGGCACTGGGCATGCTGACCCCTTCGTTGGTCGTCACTCGCCATTCAACGCCATTCGGCCGCGAATGAGCGGGAAGTGCGGCGCGAACGCGGCGCGCGCATTTCGCCACTCGACGGATGCGCGGAGATTCGTTAGCATCCAAACAATCGTTCCCGGAGCAAAGGCGCTGCCATGACGCACACCCTCACCCAGCCGAACCTCGCCGACCTCGACCTGTTCGAGAACGGCGCCCCCTGGTCGACGTTCGACCAACTGCGGGCGACGCCCGGGCTGCACTGGTCAGACGAAGACGCGCCAAACCACGGCTTCTGGTCGGTCACCCGCTACCACGACGTGGTTCGCGTGCTGCGAGACACCGACACCTTCACCTCGACCAAGTTCACGAACCTCGAAGAGGTCGCCCCCGAGCTGCAAGACAAGCGGCGCTCGCTGCTCGAAACCGACGGGCTGCGCCACCGGGCGCTGCGCCGCATGCTGCAGGGGCAGTTCACCCCGCAGGCCGTCGCGAAGTACGAGACCTTCCTGCGCGGCATCACCGCCAAGACGCTCGATGCCGCCATTGCCAAGGGATCGTTCGACTTCGTCGACGAGGTCAGCGCCGACTTCCCCATCCGCGTGCTGGCGCGGCTACTTGACGTGCCCGACAGCGACACCGGCCAGCTGATCGAGTGGGGAAACCGCATGATCGGCAACACCGACCCCGAGCACGCCGACCTGCTGATCAGCTCGGCCGAGAGCGACGAGTACAAGCACGTGCCGTTCCGCTCGCCGGCCGCCATCGAGGTCTACGAGTACGGCAAGCACATGGCGGCCGAGCGTCGCGGGAAGGGCGGCACCGATCTCGTCACCCTGCTCGCCGACGGCGTGCCGTCTGACGGCCAGCCGCTGACCGAAGACGAGTTCAACACGAACTTCCTGCTGCTCATCGTCGCCGGAAACGAGACGACCCGGCACACCATCACGCACACGATGAACAACCTGCTGGCGAACCCCGAGCAGATGGACATTCTGCGGAACGACCCCTCGCTCATCCCGTGGGCGGTCGAAGAGTTTCTGCGCTTCGCTTCGCCGGTCTACCACTTCCGTCGCACGGCGACGAAGGACACGGAGTTCGCCGGCACCGAGGTTGCCGAGGGCGACAAGGTCGTCGTCTGGTTCGCCTCGGGCAACCGCGACGACGCCGTGTTCGACGAGCCGTACCGCTTCGACGTCACCCGCAACCCCAACGAGCACATGTCGTTCGGCCGCGGTGGCCCGCACATGTGCCTCGGCAACGCGCTCGCCCGCATTGAGCTGCGCATTATGTTCGAAGACCTGCTCACCCGCGACGTGAGCTTCGAGCGCACCGGCAGCGTCGACTACCTGCGCTCGAACTTCGTGCACGGCATCAAGCGCATGCCCGTGCGGGTCGTGTAGTCGCGGGGCTGCTGGTCGCCGCTGGCCACTGGCGGTGGACCGCGGGCCGCCGTGCTGGCCGAGCGCGGAGTTGCGCAGCCTCTGCGTGCGAGCGCCGTGACGTATTGCAGGAAAACAGACGCGGCAACTGCCGATCTGCCCCGGTTTTTCGCCGTGCGGTCGGCTGATTTCCTGCAATACGTCACGGCATGCGCGCGCTCACGGGATGCTTAGGGCCATGAAAGCTGTCGTCGCGCGTCGCTACGGCGGCCCCGAAACCCTTGAGATCGTGGATGCTCCGCTTCCGACACCGGGGGAGGGCCAGGTTCGCGTGCGCATCGCCGCGTCGTCGGTGAACCCGCTCGACTGGCA
>DASSWY010000157.1:0-2016 GCA_035704325.1 Microcella sp.
CGCGTCCGACACCCGTGGCTCCTTTGCTTGTCCGCGCTGATTCTACGGCGGACATGCCGGCGCGAGGGTTACGGGGAGGTGCGTGACGGGCGGGCGCTGAGGCGCGCGAGCACGCCCACGATGATGCCGAGAAGGCCAGCGATTCCGACGGGGGTGCCGACCACGACGAGGATTCCGGCTCCGATGTTGGCGTCTGATGCGGTGACATCGATCATCGTGACGGCGACCGCGAGCATGACGAACCCTGTGGCCAAGAGGACGGTGCCGAACGTGGAGAAGACCGTCGCGACGGTGTGGCTGCGAGTGCTCATCGCTCAAGCAGACACCGTGTGGTCGCCACAGTGTCAAGTCGGGCGAGTTTTCGGGCGGCGCAAGGTGACCGCCCAGCGCCGGCGCCTACGGTGGGCGATATGACCGCCGCTCTCGACACCATTCCGCTGACCATGCTCGACGGGCGGGCAACGACGTTTGGCGAGTTTGCCGGCGACGTCGTGCTCGTGGTGAACGTCGCCTCGCGCTGCGGGTTCACACCGCAGTATCAGCAGCTCGAAGAGCTACAGAAGCGCTACGCCAGCCGCGGCTTCACGGTGCTCGGGATGCCGTCGAACCAGTTCCTGCAGGAGCTGTCGAGCGAGGACAAGATCGCCGAATACTGCAGCACGACCTGGGGCGTCACCTTCCCGATGACCGAGAAGGTCAAGGTGAACGGCGGTAAGCGTCACCCGCTCTACGCTGAGCTCGTGCACGCGAAAGACAGCGTGGGGCTCGCGGGCCCCGTGGCGTGGAACTTCGAAAAGTTCCTCGTGCTGCCGAGTGGCGAGGTGCACCGCTTCCGCTCGACCACCGCCCCCGACGACGACGCGATCGTGTCGCTGATCGAGGCGAACCTGCCGCGGTAGTCGGCCACCGGCGCCCCCGAGCGTTGCTGGCTCACATCCCCCCCTACAGCGGCCAGCCGGTGTACCCCTCGGCGAGGTAGGTCTGTGCCGCCTCCGAGTCGATGATCGAGCGCAGTTCGCCGAGCTGCCGGCGCTTGTCGAACTCGCTGGCGTCGTCGGTGACGTGCAGCATCGAGGTGAGCCACCACGAGAAGTGCTGCGCCTTCCAGATGCGGGCGAGCGCGGTCTCGGGGAAGGCATCCAGCAGGCGCTCGTCGTTCTCGGTGAACAGCGCGACGAGCGCGCGGTGCAAGACCGCGACATCCGCGATCGCGAGGTTCATGCCTTTGGCTCCCGTCGGCGGAACGGTGTGCGCCGCGTCGCCGATGATCAGCACGCGGCCCTTGCGTAGCTCATTGGCGACGAAGCTGCGGAAGCGCAGCACGTCACGCTGGAAGATCGGGCCCTCGTTGAGGGTCACGCCGGGCACGCGCTTGCCCATCTCCTCCCACACCTGTTCGTCGCTGAGCGAGTTCGCGTCGAGCTCGGGGTCGCACTGGAAGTACATGCGCTGCACGGTCGCGCTGCGCTGACTGATGAGCGCGAAGCCGTCGGCCGAGTTCGAGTAGATGAGCTCGTCGGAGCTGGGCGGTGCCTCGCAGAGGATTCCGTACCAGGCGAACGGGTACTCGCGAAAGAAGCCCGAGCGCGTCGGCCCGCACACGGTCGAGCGCACGACGCTGCGCGAGCCGTCAGAGCCGATCACGATGTCGGCATCGATGACGAGCTCGCTGCCGTCGGAGTTTGTGGCGATCACCCGCGGCAGTTCGGGGTCGCTGTCGTCGACGGCGGTCACCGTGACGCCAAAGCGCAGGTCTTGACCGGCGGCGACGCGTGCGGCGACGAGGTCGCGCAGCACCTCGTGCTGCGGGTAGAGCCAGGCGCTGCGGCCGCTCAAGCTCGGGAAGTCGATGCGGTGGCTCGCGCCGTCAAAGTGCAGCAGGATTCCGTCGTGCCGTGCCCCCACGGTGCGGGCGCGGGAGTGCTCGCCCAAGGTGTCGAGCAGTTCGACGGTGCCCTGCTCGAGAATGCCGGCGCGAATGGTCGACTCGATCTCTTCGCGGCTGCGCTGGTCGAC